>DAHUYY010000086.1 GCA_027306845.1 Vulcanimicrobiota bacterium
ATCACGAACATCAGTGCCCAGGCCGGGACCGGGACGCGATCCTCCCACGCAGCTTGCGTCGATCGCTCCGAATCCGTCACTTTGTTCATGCCGTCGGCGATCAGTGCGGTAATTGAATTCGGGTGCGCGACCGCGGGTGCCCTGACCGCATCCCAGAGTTTATTTTGTAGCGCCAACGTGTTGGCGAGGGTTCGCGCATCGGACAGGTCGTTCGGCGCGTTGTAGAAAGCGATGCGTTCCTTGACGTACGAACGAAGGAGTTGCTCGACATGCAGCGCTTGCGATTGCGGCAAGAGCTCCGCGCGTTCGTACTCGGTGCCGATGACCGCTGCTTCTTGGGCTTCGAGGCTCTTGCGATGATCGTATCTAGCCGAGGCCATCGAGAAGCTGAAACCAACGAGCAAACTGAGGAGCGTGAGCGTGGCCGAAAGGATGAGGTTAAGATCTTCCTTTTCGCCCTCGCCGAGCGTTTTGCGGCGAGCGCGGAGTTGTCTGCCGAGCAGTGCTGCGACAAGCAAGACGACGAGCCAAATAATTGCATAGAGAAATGGATGGTCGAGCAGCCGATGCAGTGCGGTGTTGCCTTTCGACGAGCTGGTGCGATGAACTCCGGACGTACGCGCGTAGGCTCGTTCCCAGATTTCCTAGGTCGCTCCTCCCGCCGTTCGCCGCATCCCCGCGAGCGCCGAGCGAATTTGGCGGGGCAGTACCGGCTTGCGCGGCCTTTCGAACGTCTCGGTCGCCGGCCGGCTACGAAAGAAGCGCCTGCATATTGGTGCTTGAAATAACATCGGCCTGGCGGGGGAAGACCTTCTCGACGAGCATCGCGTGAACGTCGGGGGCGGGATCGGCGCAGACGTCGGCGAGAACGAAGAGACGATAATCACGGTCGGCTGCATCGCGGAGCGTAGAGAGCACGACTCCGCTGGTGCTGATTCCCGAGAGAAACAACGTATCGATGCCGCGGCTGTCGAGCTGCTCCGCCAAATCCGTGGTTGAGAATGCCCCGACACGCGTCTTGCGCACGATGATGTCGCCGCTCTGCGGTGCGAGCCGTCCGTCGATCGCCGTGGCCGGTGCATCGGCCTGAAACGCTCGTCCCGAGTTCTTCGCCGCCCAGAAACCCTTGTTGCGATCGGGGATCGCGGCGAACTCCGTTTCGGTAAAGGCAACGCGCACGTAGCCGATATGCCCGCCGCGCTCGCGCATGCTGCGAATCGCAAAGGCGGCTCTCGCGACGAGTGCATCCGCATCCTCAAGCATGTCAATGATTCCTACTTGAAAATCCATCACGAGCAGCGCCGCCCGCTTGGGATCGATCCGTTGGGTCATCTCCGGCATCGTTGTGCTCCTTCTATGGGGTCGGGCGAACGAAAGGTATCTAGCGAGCTGAATGTACGTAGTCGACTGCAGCCGCGCAAAAACCTCGCAACTGTACCGAAAAGCGAGAGCTCGGTTGCAAACGCGATCGCGACGACGAGCCCCCGAACCTGTTCCGAAAAAAGAAAAAAGCCCGCTGTAAATGCGGGCGGTTTCTAACTTGGTGGAGATGAGGAGACTCGAACTCCTGACCCCTTACATGCGAAGCAAGTGCTCTACCAGCTGAGCTACATCCCCACGGGCGCCGGGCTCGATTCTACGCAGGGGCTGTCGGCCCTGTCAAAGCGTTTGGGCGCATCCAGGAAACCCAGAAGAGTCTGAAGCGCCGCCGGAAGTCTCGCCGGCGGCCTATGCTCTCGGGGTGACGAAGGATTTTGAGACTCTGTCTCAAAATCAGGGGAGTATGGAGACCGAATACGAGACAAGGCCGAGGGAGGCGATCGCTCGCATCCTGCGGGCCGAGCCCCGTTTCTTCTCGGCGGCCGAACTTTGTGCGCGCCTCGACGAATCGGGCACACCCGTTTCGCGGGCGACCGTTTATCGGACGCTCGAACGGCTCGCCGCGAAAGGCGAAGCAGCATTGCGGCTGAACGACCGCGGCGAGGCGACCTTTATGTTCTGCGATAGCGGCCATCACCATCATGCGATCTGTCGTTCTTGCGGGCGCGTCGAAGATGTTGCGTGCGGCGCTCTCGATAGTTTCGTCGATCGCTTGCGCTCGCTCCACGGGTTCCAGCTCGACGACCATTCACTCGAATTCCACGGAAAGTGTCGCTCATGCGTTTGATCCAGCGCGCGTTCGCGCTCCTCGCTTTTCTCTCCGTCGTCGCCTGCGGCGGCGCGCAGAAGGCTTCCTCGGTATCGCCATCGCCATCGGGCTCGCCCGGTGCGAGCGCTATCGATGTCGTCACGACCTTCTCGACGCTCAACTCCTTCGTGAACGGCGTTGGCGGAAAGTACGTTCGTTCGACCAATATCGTTCCGGTCGGCGCATCGCCCGAGACGTTCCAACCGACACCGAGGAGCATAGCCGTGTTAAACGGAGCGCAGCTCGTCGTGGAGAACGGCACGGGCATCGATGCCTGGGTCGATCGCATGGTGCGCGGCGCCGATGTTCCGCGCTCGCGCGTCCTCGTTATTACCGACGGCATGCCGGTGGTTGGGGGGAATCCGCACCTCTGGATGGATCCCGTGCTTGCGAAAACCTACGTCGCGAAGATCCTCGCAGCGCTCGTTCGCATCGATCCCGCGCACGCATCTGCATTCAAAAGCAATGCTCGCGCCTACGATGCGAAGCTCGATGCGCTGACCGCCTGGATCCGCACGAAGATCGCCGCCATTCCGCCCGCGAAGCGTCAACTGATTGTCTTTCACGATGCATGGCCGTACTTCGCAAAGCGTTTCGGCATCCACATCGTCGGCTCGCTCGTACCGGCACCAGGGCAAGAACCGAATCCGCGTCGTCTCGCGCAGCTCGTGACGCTCGCTCGAAAACTTCACGTCCGTGCGGTCTTCGCCGAGCCTGAATATAGCGCGAAACTCGCGCACGCATTTGCCGGCAGTGCCGACATCAAAGTCGTCACCGATCTCTACGACGATTCCATCGGTCACCGCGCCGTCGTGAGCGATTATATTTCGATGATGCGGTATAACACCGAACAATTGGTGCACGCCTTACAGTGAGTTGCGAAGTCGAGCTCCACAAGGTACGCGTCTGCTACGATGCCTTCTGCGCGCTCGACGGCATCGATCTTTGCGTGCAGCCTGGGGAAGCGCTCGGCATCGTCGGGCCGAATGGCTCGGGTAAATCGACGCTGCTCAAAACCATCGCCGGGCTACTTCAGCCCGAACGCGGTTCGCTCTGCGTCTTCGGAACCGCACCGCGAAAGTTACCGCGCGGAACGATCGCGTACGTGCCGCAAGTAGAAGCGGTCGACTGGGCCTTCCCGGCGACCGTCAGCGATGTCGTGGCGATGGGGCGCTTCGCCCACCTTGCGTGGTGGCAGCGCTTCGGTGCGACGGACCGCGCGTTGGTTGAAGAAGCGCTCGAGGCCGTCGGCATGGCGTCGATGGCGGGGCGCCACATCGCCGAGCTCTCCGGCGGGCAGCAACAACGTGCGTTTATCGCGCGCGCGCTTGCACAGCAGCCGCGATTGCTGCTGCTCGACGAACCGACGACCGGCGTCGATGCCACAACTGAAGAAGCGATGCGGGTTGTCGTGCGTGCGGTCGTCGCTCGCGGAACGCCCGTATTAATGACCACGCACGATCTCGAACGCGTCGACGAATGGTTCGATCGACTGATGGTGCTCGACCGCCGTACGCTTGCGTTGGGAACGCCGGCCGAGGTCGCGGCATCGGGCGCCTATGCGGCGATTCGCGAGCACACGCACACCCACGGCCACCTGCGCGTCGACCACGATCCGCACGAAGGGCACGAAGCGCATCCCGAGGTGCGGATATGATGCACGCCTTGCTCGCGCCGTTCGCCTATTCGTTCATGCAGCGCGCCCTCGTCGCCGCGCTGATCGTGGGTGCACTCTGTTCGATGATGGGCACCTACGTCGTGCTGCGAAAGCTCGCCTTCATCGGCGATGGGCTCGCGCATGCATCCTTCGCGGGCATCGTAATCGCCTATCTCCGGAATATCGATTATCAGCTCGGCGCCGCGGTCGTCGCCGTCCTCACCGCACTGGGGATCGGCTTCGTCCACCGTAAGGGGAAAGATCTCGCTCGATACGACGATCGGTGTGCTCTTCACCGGCGCCTTCGCGCTCGGCATCTTTCTCATGAGCCGCCAGCAAAACTACGCGGTCGATCTGCAGAGCTTTCTCTTCGGCGATATTCTCTCGGTAACGCGCGGCGATCTCGTTTTTATCGTCGTCGTCGGCGCTGCAGTCTTCATCGCTGCAATGCTCGCCTATCGCGATATGTTATTCGCCTCCTTCGATCCGGTCGTCGCCGAGGCTGCCGGCCTGCCGGTGAAATGGCTCGACTACGGCCTGCTGGTCGCACTCGCGCTGACCATCGTCGTCGCGCTGCAATCGGTCGGCATCGTCTTGGTTGCGGCGCTTCTCGTAACCCCGGCGGCGGCGGCCTATCAACTCTCGAAGCGCTTTACGCCGATGCTCTTGCTTTCGGCGGGCTTCGGTATCGTTAGCACCGTCGGCGGTCTCTACGCTTCGTATTTTCTTGGAAGCTCGAGCGGTGCGACGATCGTCTTGGTGGCGACGCTGCTATTTTTCGTCGCCGTTGCGCTCAAGCGGCTCCGCCCCGCGTAGCACGCGCACCCGCTGCGGATCGATCCGCTCGAGATAGCCTGCCTCGGTGAGTGCAGCGAAGAGCTCGCCTAGCAACGCGCGCTCGTTTTTGTTCGGCATCCCCGCCCAACGCATCGCGGCCTCGTTGAGATCGATCGTTGCTCCGGGTTGGAGGAGCGATGCGATAAACGGGAGCCCGAGTTTTGCGCGCTCCATGCGCCGCGCGAGCGGTGCGAGCGTCGTGACGAGATCGCCCTCGGGCGGCCGTCCATCTTCGTGCCGTGGCGCCGTGTCGGCACCCGGCGTCGTCATCGGCGCCACCGTCGGTTCGACGCCGCTCGTACGGTCGACCATGCGTGCGATCGCCGCGTCGGCGAGCCGCGGAAATGCGCGAGCGATTCCCAGCAACAATGGCTGCAAGCGGTTGGCGTCGATGCGCGGGCGTCGTTGCTCGATTCCATCGAGCAATCGTCGCGCGACCTGCCGCGGGTCGGCGCGTCGCATTCCCTTCGGCGCTGCCGTTCCTGAAACGGAGGAGAACTCCGTTGCAACGACTCCCGGGTCGCAATACGAGACCGCGATTCCGTCGGCGCGAAGTTCGCGACGGAGTTGCGTGCAGGCCGCTCGTACGGCGGCCTTCGCCGCACAGTAGGCGCCGAAGCCGGGAACCGGCATGACCGCGAGCCCCGAGCCCATCATGGCGATGGCTCCGCGCGTGGCGCGGAGATCGGGTAAGAGCGATCGCGTGATACGCAGTGGGGCGGCGAGATGTAACTCCCACTGATCGCGCAGCGCGGCATCGCTCTGTTCGAGAAGGTGTCCGGCGCGAGCGGCGCCGGCATTGTGGAAGAGAATATCGATGCGGCCGAGGGCGGAGCGGGCCGCCGCTGCGATGCGCGCTGGTGCGTCGGCTGAGGTGACGTCGCACGCGAGCGTTGCAAATGGTGCGCGCTCGCCGATCTCCGATGCAAGTTCGGCAAGGCGATCGGCGCGGCGAGCGACTGCAAGCACCGCGTAGCCGCGCTCCGCGGCAAGGAGCGCGACGGCACGCCCGATGCCGCTGCTCGCACCGGTAACGATGATGCCGTGTCGCTCTTTAACGGACATCGGTAAGATATCGCGCGTAGTTTGCAGCGATCGCTCCAGGCATCGCGGCGTAGTAGGCTGCTTCGTCGACGAACGGGGAGCGCGTCTGCGGCAGCACGCTCATTTCGCGAGCGGCGAGTGCGCCCAAGGCGTGCGCGACCGGTTTCAACGTCCCGTCGGCGCGAACCATGCCGAAGCGAAATTCGTGCGGTGCGAGATCGAACGGCGGAAGCGATGCGAGTGCTTCATCATAATCGCTCCAACACCACCACATCGCACCGATCGCGCCGCGACGCTGCAAGCGATCGACGACTGCGATACAATAATCGGCCATTTCGCGCTCGGTGAGGCAGGCGAAAGGTTTCGCTTGCTCGGGGTGCAGCTCGTTCGGCGCGCACGCCGGGTTTCCGAATTCCGAGAACAAGACCGGCTTCTCCGTAAACGACCGCGCGAGTTCGCAGAGATAGGGAACGACCTCGGCGTCGAGTCGGTCGCGTGCGAACGCGCTGTAGACCGAGTATCCGTGCATCGTCGCAAATCGCCATGGGGCAGAGATGCTCGACGGACGGATATGGCGATCTCGCTCGAAATCCTCGCCGTGAATGCCGCCGGTCACGCTCGCCCCGGAGTGTTCGGCGAGAATCGCGGAGAGCGATGCGCTCCAGTGCGCCGCATCTGCGGGCGTGCGCGGCTCGCGCAGGTTGGAAAACTCGTTGCCGAGATCCCAGCACCAGAGCGCGCTGCGGCCGCGGGCGCGCTCGGCGATCCTCCGGGCGAAGAGCATCTGGGCTTCGAGCAATCGCGGGTCGGCATAGAAATCGCCGATGCCGTACGGCGATTCACCGGCAAGCGTCATGCTGCGAAAGCGCCCGTGCGGTGTTTTCGGATCGAGGCTCCACTGCGGCAGCCAATTCACACCGCTCATGTGCCCGCAGAAGAGTGTAGGCATGGCAAGCAGCCCCGCCTCCCCAATCGCATCCATCACTTCGTCGAAACGAGCGAGCGCGACGTCGTCGATGCGATCGATCTCCGGCTGAAAGCTCTCCCAGCGCAGAAAGAAGCGCACCACATCGAAGCCGAGGGCGGCGATGCGCTTCATGTCGGCGCGCCAATCCGCAGCCTCGAAGCGCTCCCAGGCATACATCGCGCTGCGGGCGGGCCAATAATTTACGCCTAGCCGAAATCTCTCCATCGGTTCGATCCCTCCAATCGCCGCGCATCGCTGCGAGGTTGCGCCCCGGTTCGGCGCGAAACGCCTACGCTATATGGATAGCCTGCCGCCCCTCGTCGGTATCGTCATGGGGAGTCGATCCGATTGGGAGACGATGCTTCCCGCACACGATACGCTCGTCGCACTGCATATCCCCTGCGAGATGCAGGTGCTCTCCGCTCATCGCATGCCCGATGAAATGTTTTCGTATGCCGCCGCTGCCGCCGGCCGAGGGCTGCGCGCCATTATCGCCGGGGCCGGCGGGGCCGCCCACCTGCCCGGCATGATCGCCGCTAAAACCCTGCTTCCGGTGATCGGTGTGCCGGTGCAGTCGAAGGCGTTGCGCGGAATCGATTCCTTGCTCTCGATCGTGCAGATGCCGCCCGGCGTTCCGGTTGCAACGATGGCGATCGGCGGAGCCGTGAATGCCGCACTCTTTGTCGCACGGATGCTTGCACAGCACGACGCGCGCGTCGCCGAGGCATTACTCGCCTACGTTACGCGCATGCATGGTGATGCAGCGGCGAGCACGCCGCGATGATGCATCGTCTGGGGGTCATTGGGGGCGGTCAGCTCGGCCGCATGTTTGCGCTCGACGCCAAGCGCATGGGATACCACGTAACAGTTCTCGATCCGCAGGAGCATTCGCCCTGCGGTCAGGTAGCCGACGAACAGATCGTCGCTTCCTACGACGATCTTGCGGCGATTGAGGAGTTGGGGAAAAAGAGCGATATCGTCACCTTTGAG
>DAHUYY010000087.1 GCA_027306845.1 Vulcanimicrobiota bacterium
ACCAGCGGCAACGCGTTACATGTCGTCGAGGCACTCGGCGTACCGCGTATTATCTTTCTACCCGACGAATATCTCGCCAAATATGTCGCCTCGCAGACGACCGTCGAGATTATTGCGTGGAAAGGGCACTGCGAGGTCCACGAACGCTTCACGCCCGAAGAGATTCGCGCATTCCGTCGCGACGACCCGAACCTGCGCGTGTTGGCGCACCCCGAATGCCCGCCCGCCGTGCTCGCCGAGGCCGACTTCGTCGGTTCGACGCAAGGAATGGTGGAGTTCGCCGAACGCGAATCGCGGCGCGGCACCGCCGAAGGCGTCACGCCGCGTATCGTAATGATTACGGAGTGTTCGATGGCCGATAACGTCGCCGGAAGCGTACATAACGTCGAATTCGTGCGGCCCTGTAATCTCTGTCCGCACATGAAACGCAACACGCTGGCGAAGGTGCGGCATAGTTTAGAGACGATGCAATACGAAGTGAGCGTCGATCCCGCCGTCGCCGTGCGCGCACGCCGCGCCGTCGATCGTATGCTCGCCTACGGCCGCGCGCCGAAGACGCCGTAATGCGCGAGCGCGACTACGACGTCGTCGTCGTCGGGGCAGGTATCGCCGGATTGATGGCCGCGTATAAACTCGCTCCGTTGCGCGTCGCCGTTCTCTGCAAGCGTCCGCTGGGAACCGGCGCGGCGACCGATTGGGCGCAGGGCGGAATCGCCGCAGCGCTGGGAGGCGACGACTCGCCGGAGTTGCACGCACAAGACACGCGCATCGCGGGGGCGGGCTTGAGCGACGAATCGATCGCGGAGATTCTTGCCAACGACGCTCCGGCGCGGATCGAGGAACTGCTCGAACTCGGCGCCGCATTCGACCGCACCGCCGACGGCGCGCTTGCGCTCGGGCGTGAAGCCGCCCATCAACGGCGACGTATCGTCAAGGCCGGCGGCGATGCGACCGGGCATGAGATATTGCGCACGCTCATTGCGGCGGTTGCTTCCTCCGATCACATCGATGTTATCGCCGATACCATCGTCGAAGATCTCCTCGTTGACGGCGAGCGCCGCGTCGCCGGAGTAGTCGTCCGTTCGCGCGACCTCGGGGAGAGATTCATGGTGCGCGCGCCGGCGACGGTGCTTGCAACCGGCGGCGTCGGCCGTTTGTTCCGCGCGACCACCAACCCCGTCGACGCGAGCGGCGATGGTATAGCGATGGCCGCGCGCGCCGGCGCGATGCTCGCCGACATGGAGTTCGTGCAATTTCATCCGACCGCGCTTGCGATCGGTCGCGACCCGATGCCGTTGGTCACCGAAGCGATTCGGGGCGAAGGTGCGCTGCTGGTCAACGATCTCGGCGAGCGTTTTATGACCGCGATTCACGACGACGCGGAACTTGCACCGCGCGATGTGGTCGCGCGTGCGATCTTCGAACAGGAAAGAGCCGGCCGCAGCGTTGGGCTCGATGCGCGCGATGCGATCGGCGAGAGTTTTCCCGAACGCTTTCCGACGGTCTTCGCGTTCTGCACCTCGGCCGGCATCGACCCGCGCACCGCGCGCATACCGGTCGCACCGGCGGCCCACTATCACATGGGCGGCGTCGCCGTCGACGAATGGGGGCGCTCGTCGCTGCGCGGGCTCTGGGTCTGCGGAGAAGCGAGTGCGACCGGCGTTCACGGGGCGAATCGGCTCGCCAGCAATTCACTGCTCGAAGCGATGGTCTACGCGTCGCGCGCCGCCGACGATATTCGCGGGGCCGCGCTCGAGCCGACCGGGCCGACGCCGCTGCCGATTCCGCCGCACGATAGCTCGCCGCGGCTGGCACAAGCGGTTCTCGATCTCCGCAACGTGATGTACGCAGATGTCGGTTTGCTACGCGATGCCCGCGGGCTACAAAATGCGCTCGCCCGTATCGCCACGCTCTCATCGGAGTTTCCCAACGCGCTCGGCGAATTACGCAATCTGCTCGTCGTCGCGCACGCGATCGCGTCGGCGGCGCTCGCGCGAGAAGAGAGCCGCGGCAGCCATTTCCGGCTCGATTTTCCACGTTCGCTCGAAGCGTTTGCAAAGCGTTCGTTTACGAAGATGGAGAGCCATGCGTAAACCCCATCGTCTACTCGTCGAGCCGATCGTGCGCGGTGCGTTGCTCGAAGATATCGGTCGCGGCGGCGATCTCACCAGCGAGTCCATCTTTCCGGCCGGGCGCCGCGCGAGTGGAGCGATCGTCGCGCGAAAACCTGGAACGCTCGCCGGTATCGATGCCGCGCTGCTGGCGTTCGAACTCCTCGATCCGCGCGTCGGCGTGATCGAGGCGCGTGAAGACGGCGCGCATTTCGAGGCAGGCGCAACGCTCGCGCGCGTCGACTGCGATACTCGCGCGTTGCTCGCGGGCGAGCGAACGGCGCTCAATTTGTTGGGGCACCTTTGCGGCGTTGCGACGCTCGCACGAGCCTACGTCGACGCGGTAGCCGATCCGAAGGCGCGCATCGTCTGCACGCGCAAGACGACGCCGGGGTTGCGCCTGCTGGAAAAATACGCCGTGCGCTGCGGCGGCGGCGAGAACCACCGCTTCGCGCTCGACGACGCCGTGTTGATTAAAGATAACCATATCGCGCTCGCCGGTTCGATTCACAACGCCGTTGCCGCCGTTCGCGCCGAGATCGGCCACATGGTGAAGGTGGAGGTGGAGGTCGATACGCTCGATCAGTTACGCGCCCTGCTCGCCGAACCGGTCGACGCGGTGTTGCTCGATAACATGTCGCCGGAGATGCTCCGCGAGGCGGTCGATATCGTCGGCGGCCGCCTCGTCACCGAGGCGAGCGGGGGCGTCGATCTCGCGCGCGTCGCCGAGATAGCAAAGAGCGGCGTCGATCTCATCTCGGTCGGGCGCATCACGCACAGCGCGCCGAGTCTCGATATCGGTCTCGATATCGCTCCCTAACCGCGGCCGGCGCTCCGTTGTCACGCCGAGTAGGTTGCGAAGCAACCGTATCGAGGCGCAAGCAGCTTGTCACGCCGAGTAGGTTGCGAAGCAACCGTATCGAGGCGCAAGCAGCTTGTCACGCCGAGTAGGTTGCGAAGCAACCGTATCGAGGCGCAAGCAGATTGTCACGTCGAGTAGGTTGCGAAGCAACCGTATCGAGGCGCAAGCAGATTGTCACGCCGAGTAGGGTGCGAAGCAACCGTATCGAGGCGCAAAAGAGATCCCTCGATACGCGCTGCGCGCTACTCGGGATGACAGGGCGTTACTCGGGATGACAGGGCGTCACTCGGGATGACAGGGCGTCACTCGGGATGACAGGGCGTCGACAGGGCGTTACGCGGGATGACAGGGCGTTACGCGGGATGACAGGGCGCTACGCGGGAGGACCGTGTGGGTTCTATCGCAGTGCGAAGAGTTGGGTGGCGACGATCGCGCCGATCCCCACCAGCATCGCCGTTCCGATGACCGCCCACGCGACCGGCAGCGCGAGCGTCTCGCCGCGGCGCAGAGCGCGGTCGGTGAGGGCGTAGCGCAGCGCCCCCGCGATGCCGAAGAGCACGCCGACGAGCGCCATGAGCACCCCGAACCACGAGGCCATGCCCTCGTTGACCGTGCTTTTTAGGTGGAGCACCCCCGAAAACTCGCGCAAAACGAGCGAAAAGCGCGCGATAACGAAGCCGAAGGCGATAAACGAGAGCGAGGTGCGGACGTAGGAGAGAAAGGTGCGCTCGTTTGCAAGAACGTCGTTGGGCTTGATATCGGAGGGTTGAAACATGACGCGCGGTTATGCTCCGCGGGCGGACGTTCCTAGGAAGAACGCGAAGAAAAGCCCATGAGCGAGCTTCAAGAACGTGCGAGTCACGACCCCGATAACCCACAGGCCCTGATCGATTTCATGTCCTCGGGCTGGCTGCACCAAGCGCCGGTCCGCAAGGCGCATCCGGAGATCGCCCGCTTCCAGGCACGGCGCTGCGAGCTCGCCGCTCGTTTTCCGGGCGAGCACCTCGTCCTCGCCGCCGGAAGCGAGCACGTGCGCGCCAACGACACGCAGTTTCGGTTCCGTCCCGATAGCGATTTTGCATACCTCATGGGCGGCGGGGAGCCCGACGAGTTGCTCGTCCTCGAACCCGACGGCAGCAGTTACCGATCGCGGCTCTTTACCGCGGCGCACAACCGCGGTACGGCCGCATTTTTCACCGACCGCGTCCACGGCGAGCTTTGGGTCGGTCGCCATCGCGGCCTCGACGAGAGCCAGGCTTACTATGCCGTCGATTCCGTCGCCGATCTCTCCGCGAAAGATGAATATTTACGCGACATTCGCGGCTCCGGTAAACGCGTGCGCGTCCTCGGCGAAGATGAAGAACTCGGGCAGGTGCTCGGCGAGATGCGCCTCATTAAAGACGAATACGAGATCGCCGAATTGCGGAAGGCCGTGGAGATCACCAAGCGCGGTTTCGAAGATGCAATTCGCGTCATGCGCGCCGGGCGCGGCGAACGCGCGATCGAAGCTGCATTCTGGGCGCGCGCCCGGATCGAGGCCAACGATGTCGGCTATCTCACGATCGCCGCGGCCGGGCATCATGCATGCACGCTCCATTGGAATCGCAACACCGGGTTACTTGAATCGGGAGCGTTGCTGTTGCTCGATGCCGGCGTCGAGTGCGACTCCCTCTACACCGCCGACGTCACGCGCACGCTGCCGGTCGGCGGCCGTTTCAGCCGTCAACAACGGGTCGTCTACGAATTGGTTTGGGAGGCGCAACGCGCGGCGATGGCCGCTGTCGTTCCCGGAAACGAATTCCGCGAACCGCATCGCCGCGCGATGCGCGTGCTCGCCGAGGGGTTGATCGATCTCGGTATTCTCACCTGTTCGCTCGACGAAGCGCTCGATCCGGAGAAACAACTCTACCGTCGCTACACGCTCCACGGTTTCAGCCACATGCTCGGCATCGACGTTCACGATTGCGCGCGCGCTCGCATGGAGACCTATCGCTACGGAACGTTGCGCGAAGGCATGGTGCTCACCGTCGAACCGGGGCTCTACTTCCAACCCGACGACGCGACGGTCCCCGAAGAGTATCGTGGAATCGGCGTGCGGATCGAAGACGACCTCGTCGTCACCGCGACCGGCAGCGAGAATCTTTCGGAGATTTTGCCGTCGCGCATCGACGAAGTGGAACGCTGGATAGCAACGCTCCACGCGTGAACGACGCCTCGCCGACGTACGGCGAGCGCATCGCCGCGATCGAGCCGCTAGGAACGCAGACCGTTCCCGAGGGCGAACGGCACGGGCACGCCCGCGATCTTTTCGCGCTGTGGTATTCGGCGAACGCCGAGATCGCGACGTGGATGGTCGGCGTCTATATCGTCGCGCTCTACGGCACCGATCTGCGTTCGGCGGCGATCGGCATCGTCGTCGGCAATCTCGCGGGGTATGCGTTGCTGGGGTGGCTCAGCACGCGCGCCCCGCGCGACGGCGTTCCGCAGATGCTTGCTTCGCAGCGTGCATTCGGAAGGCTCGGTAATCGTGCGCCGGCTGCGCTGGCTTTTCTCGCGGGCGTCGGATGGTTCGCGGTCAACAGTGTCTTCGGTTCCTACGCGCTGATGACGTTGACCCATTGGCACTTTTTCGCGAGCCTCGCCGCGTTGGTCTGCGCGCAGGTCGCGCTCGCCGCCTACGGCCACAATTTGATTCATGCGTTCCAACGCATCGCAGTCGCTTTGCTGACGGCGGGCTTTGTGGCGATCGCGATTGCGACGCTATTTCATCATCCGGCAGCGAGCGGATTTCATGCCGATGCGCCGCTCGCACTCGGCGGAGCGGTCGCCGGGTTTTCGTTCGCTATCGCGCTTTCGTTCTCGTACGCCACCGGGTGGCTTCCCTGCGCTGCCGACTACGCACGTTACTTACCGCGCGAGACATCGCAGCGCTCGCTCTTCTGGTATAGTTTTTTGGGAAGCGCGCTGCCTTGCATCGCGATCGAATTCCTCGGCGCGCTCGCCGCCACCGCACTTGGCCGACATGCCGATGCGGCACAATCGCCGACCGATGCGATCGCGGCGCTCTTGGGGCATGCGCTCGTCGCACGCGTCGCCCTGGCGACCATCGTGCTGGGCACGCTCACGGCGAACAGCATGAACCTCTATTCCGGGGCGCTCGCGGCGCTCGTTGCCACCCGCATCGCGATTCCGCGCTTCGCCGCAGCGCTCGTGGTGGGCGGGATCGGCGCCGCGATCGCTTTTTTCGGAAGCGATCCTCGCGTTGCAGCCGAGGGTTATTCGAATTTTCTCCTGTTGCTCTCCTATTGGACCGCACCGTGGGCCGCGGTCGTCCTCTTTGCGCGCGAGCGTGACGATCCGCAACGGGCGACGGGCCTGCGCGCCGGTACGGCGGCATGGCTGCTCGGCGTTCTCGCTTCGCTGCCGTTCTGGAACCAGGCCTGGTATGTCGGCCCGGTCCCGCGCGCCTTTCCGGTTCTCGGCGATCTATCGTACGAGGTCGGCTTCATCGTCGCGGCAGCGGCGATGTTCTTCCTGCAGCGAAACTTTTCGAAGGTTCCTGGGTAAAGAGCCGCAACACCCTCGCTGCAAGGGAGATTTTTGTGTTATCCGTCGAGCATATAAAAAAGGACTTCGGTAACGTGCAAGCGTTGCGTGATGTTTCGTTCGCCGTCGATGCCGGCTCGGTCTTCGGCCTTCTCGGGCCGAACGGTTCGGGCAAGACGACGACGATGCGCACGATCCTCAACATCCTCAATCCCGACGGCGGGCAGGTGACCTGGAACGGGAAGCCGATCGACCGTGCGGTGCGCCGACGCTTCGGCTACCTTCCCGAGGAGCGTGGGCTCTACGGGAAGATGGCGGTGCGCGAACAGATCGTCTATTTCGGACGATTGCACGGCCTGCACGAACCCGATGCTCTCAAGCGCGCTAACGCGTGGATCGAACGCCTGGAGATCGGCGATTACGCGCTGCGCCCTGCCGCCGAACTCTCGAAGGGAAATCAGCAGAAGGTGCAGATCGCCTGCGCGGCGCTCCACGAACCCGAACTGCTGATACTCGACGAACCGTTCTCCGGGCTCGACCCCGTTAACGCCGATATCTTGCTCGCAGTGTTAGTCGATCTCAAAACGAAGGGCGCCACGCTCGTGCTCTCGAGCCACCAAATGTGGCAACTCGAACAACTCTGTACCGCTTTTTGCGTCATCAACAAAGGCGAAACACGCGCCTCCGGAACGCTTGCAGAGTTGCGCTCCGCCTGGCCGACGCGCATCGTTCGCGTCGGCCCCGATAGCCCCGCGCTACGCGGCGCGGCGGAGCGATTCGGCGCGACGGTCGCCGGCAGCGAAAACGGCGATCTCGATCTCAACGTTTCGGCAACGAGCGATTTTGCCGGGATGTTGCGCAACTTCGTCGCCGCAGATTCCATCGTTAAATTCGAAGTCGTCGAACCCTCGTTGCACGATATCTATCTACGCGCGATCGGAGTTGCAGCATGAACGATTTTATAACGGTCTACTCCGGCGACCTCATGCGCCGCATCAAATCGCGCCCGTTCCTGATCGGGCTCTTGTTGGGTACCTTCGCCATCGTGGCGATGTTTAAGCTGCCGACGGTGCTCGCTCCGACGATCGTCAACCACGGCACCCGGCTCGTTCTCGTCGCCGATGCGCCGCTCGCCGCACAGGCGCGCCCCCTGCTTGCC
>DAHUYY010000088.1 GCA_027306845.1 Vulcanimicrobiota bacterium
CGGAGAACGCCGCGGAACCTGGGGCTTCTACCGGCTTACGCCGGGCGCGCGCGAACGGATCGAGGGCGCGCTTTCAACCGTGCTTCCGCTCGCGCTGCACGCGTGAGACGGCTCGCTTTTCTCGACCGCTATCTGACGCTGTGGATCCTCGCGGCGATGGCGGCCGGGGTTGCGCTCGGCGCCTTCGGCGCGCACCTCCCCGCGGTCGTCGTTCCCATCGGTCTCATCGTCATGATGTATCCGCCGTTCGCGCGCGTGCGCTACGAAGCGCTCCCTGCCGTCGTGCGCAACTTGCGCCTTTTCGCGCTCTCGCTCGTGCAGAACTGGGCGATCGGCCCGGTGCTCATGTTCGGGTTAGCGGCGATTTTCTTGCACGATAAGCCCGCGTTTTTCGCCGGGCTCGTCATGGTCGGGCTCGCGCGCTGCATTGCGATGGTCATTGTTTGGAACGATCTCGCGGGCGGCGACCGCGAATATGCCGCCGCACTGGTCGCGTTTAATTCGCTCTTTCAAATATTCGGATACGCCGCGTATGCGTGGCTCTTCATCACCGTGCTTCCGCCGCTGATCGGCATGCCTTCCCTCGCGGTGCATCTATCGTTCGTCGAGGTCGTGAAGAACGTCGCACTCTATCTGGGGCTGCCGTTTGCCGCCGGTGCGCTCACACGCGCGTTCGTGCGCCCGCGCATCGGCCTCGAACGATACGACGAACGTTTCGTGCCGCGAATCGCACCGCTGACATTAGTTGCGTTGCTCGTCACGATCGTCGCGATGTTCGCGTTACAAGGGCACCGCATCGTCGAACACCCGGTCGACGTCGTGCAGATTGCTGCTCCGCTCGTCCTTTATTTCGTCGCGATGTTCTTCATTTCGTTTGCGACGAGCAAACGCATGGGTGCGAGCTACGGCGCGAATACCGCGCTCTCGCTGACCGCTGCCAGCAATAATTTCGAGCTCGCGATCGCCGTCTGTATCGCACTTTTCGGCATCACCTCGGGCGAAGCGTTCGCAGCCGTCATCGGTCCGCTCGTCGAAGTTCCCGTCATGCTTGCGCTCGTCAACGTGG
This sequence comes from Vulcanimicrobiota bacterium, assembly GCA_027306845.1. Lineage (GTDB taxonomy): Bacteria > Vulcanimicrobiota > Vulcanimicrobiia > Vulcanimicrobiales > Vulcanimicrobiaceae > JABEUX01. Next base: position 1,067 of record DAHUYY010000088.1, read on the forward strand.
CGCTGCGCATGAAACCCGCCTATCCCCCGCTTGAGGAGAGCCTCTAACCGTGAATATACCAACCGCCGATCGCGCCCGCGTGCTCTTTCTCTGCGTGCATAACAGCGCGCGCAGCCAGATGGCCGAAGCGTTCGCGAACGCACGTTTCTCCGACCGGCTAATCGCCGAGAGCGCGGGGCTCGAAGCGGGCGCGCTCAACCCGCTCGCCGTCGAAGCGATGCGCGAACGCGGTATCGATATCTCGCAGAAGCAAACGCGCCGCGTCTTCGATCTCTTTACCGCCGGCCGGCTCTTCGACTACGTCATTACCGTTTGCGACGAAAGCAACGCGGAGCGCTGCCCGATCTTCCCCGGCGTCACGCAGCGAATTCACTGGAGCTTCCCCGATCCCGGCGCGCTCGTTGGCTCGGCGGAAGAACGGCTCGCGCAGACGCGCGAGATTCGCGACGCGATCGAGGCCCGGGTTACGGAGTGGGGGGCGAGGCTCGGCGCAGAAGCGACCGCCGCGGAGCCGGCCCTCGATACGGGCGCTAAAGCGCCCTACTCGGGCTGACAGAGAACCCTACGCGGGCTGAGAAGCCGCTGTCACGCCGAGTAGCCGTCGAAGGCGGCGTATCGAGGCGTCGCTCGCCCTCGATACAGAGGCGCACGGGGAAGGCCGGGGCAGAGGCTCGGCGAACCCTTTCACGATGCGATTTTGGCTCCGGGCGACGCTCGCGGTCGTCTTCCTCGCCGGGTGCGGCGGGGGAGGCTACTTGCCGTATGCCCCGCAGTCGTTGCCGCCGTCGAAGATCGACCAACTCGCAGTCGCAGCAGCGACCCGCGAGGGCATCTCGGCGCGACTGATTCGGGCGGTCATCCTCACCGAATCCGCCGGCGACCCGGGAGCGATCAGCCGCGTGGGGGCCGAGGGGCTCATGCAACTCATGCCCGGCACCGCCGAAGATTGCGGCATCACCGACGCGTTCGATCCGCAGCAAAATGTTTCGTGCGGTGCGCATTATTTGCATGCGATGCTCGCACGCTATCGCGGCGACACCGAGCTCGCCCTTGCCGCATATAACGCCGGCCCCGGCGCCGTCGACCGCTATCACGGCATTCCGCCCTACGCCGAAACGCAAGAGTACGTCGCGCGCGTCCTCGCCGCGTATCGCAACAATTAGCTCCGTTATCCGGCTGGGCGCGCGATGGCTTCGCTAACCGCACAACGCCCGCTGCCTCGACACCTCGCGCTTCCGCGCCTTCCCATTCTCGACAGCTACGTGCTGCGCGAAATTTTAGGGCCGTTTGCGTTTGCGCTCTCCGCCTACCTCATTTTTTGGGCGCTCAACATCTTCTTTCTCGCTGCGGATTACATCATCAACGACCACGCGCCGTTTTTTCTGGTGCTCCGCTTCGTCGTCTTCCGCATTCCGCAGGCCGTTCCGATGGCTTTTCCCTTCGCCACCCTCTTCGCCGGGTTGCTGGCGATGGGCCGCTTGATGGGCGACAACGAGGTGGTGGCGATGAGAACGTCGGGCATCTCGCTTGCGCGTATTGCGGCGACGCCGATGCTCTTCGGAATCGCGATGTTTGCGATCGCCTATTTAACCAACGAATACGTCTCCCCGAAAGCGGTCGACCTTTCGACGCGAACGTTCTATCAAATCATCTATCACACCAACTCGCTTCCGGTCGAACCGCAGTTCTTCCGCAAAGATCCAGATACCGGAAACGTCTTTTACGTCACGCAGGTCGAGCCCGATAACAAGACCATGCTCGACGTACAAATTTTTAAACCCGCGCACTTCGGGCCTTGGAATGAAACGCTGCAGGCAAAAACCGCGACGGTCGACGGATCGCTCCTGATCCTCCACGATGTTATCGATACCCGCTACAACCTCCAAGGGGACGTTACCAGCCAGCAACATGTCAAGCAGATCGAAATCGGCCTACCGTTAGGCGAGACAGCGGCGCAATTTCTTTCGAACATCAACAGCGATTCTTGGACGATGAACAGCAAAGCGCTTAGCACGCAAATCAACGCGCTCAAATCGCAAGGTATCGGCGGAAGCGCGCTCGGGTCGCTTGAGATTAGCCTCGCGAACAAACTTGCTTGGCCATTTGCCTGCGTGATCGGCATGGTGCTGGCGGTTCCATTAGCGATTCGTTACGGAAAGCGCGGCCGAACGCTCGGAATCGCCATGGCAATTTTTTCGTTTTTTATCTACTTCTTGCTCATGTCGGCGGCTGCGGCATTCGGGCGTAACGGCGCAATGAACGCGACGTTGGCGGCGTGGATTCCAAACATTATAATGGGCGGCGTCGGTCTCGTGCTCTTCATTTTGGAAGAGCGATAGCAACCATGCGCAGAAACTCGCTTCGCACCGTCACGACGGTTGCCTGGATCCTCGCGTATGCGGCGAGCCTCGTCCCCGCTCGCGCTGCCGATATCGGCCGCATCGACGAAACGCGCGCGCTCCGGCTGCTCAACGCACAGAGCTGCGCGCACATCGTCGCCGAGCGCGAAGCTCCCCCGCGCAACTTGCTCGCCCAAGCTGCGGCATCGCCCGCACCGAGCAGTTCGCCCGCAGCGCGCCCGACGCCGATCTCGTTTCAATTACCGTCGACGATTCCGACGCCGCCGGCGGTGCCCACCCCTACGCCGAATCCCTCTTCACTCGGCGCGCCGGTCTTTCTCGTCCGCGAGGGTGAGACGCCGCCGCCGATTCCCCGCGCCGGGCACGCACTCCCGACACCCCAGCCGATTCCGACCGGCGCGCCGACCCTCGCTCCCAATCAAATTGCGATTCTCGCCGACAAAGTCAGCGGAAATACGAACCTCGGCAATCCCGGCGACGCGACCGGGAACGTTCATATTTTCTTTGGACAGGACGAACTCGTCGGCGAGCACGCCCACTACGACGGCATCCGCACGATCACCGTCACCGGGAAACCGTATATCATCAACCACGCTCACGACTCGATTCTCAACGCCAAGAAAATCGTTTTCGACACGATCGACCAAACGGCCAAGCTGATCGGTGGTAGCGGCGAAAGCTCCGAAGGGGTCCAGCATGGCCTCGTCTACTTCCGCTCGCCCGATCTTCATACCGATGCCAAAGGCGTCGGGCACGGCACGAAAGCCTTCGTTACTACCTGCGATAACCCGCGCGCGGGGTACCATATCACCGGCAAGACCATTACGTATTATCCGGGCAACAAAATCGTAATTGCCGACGCGATTCTCTGGCTCGGCGCCGCCGCAGTCTTTTTTCTGCCGCGCATCGTCATTCCGTTGCGCCAGGTCGTCAATCAGACGCAGCGCCCGAGCTATTTTCCACAGGTCGGCTACGATCAGTACGAAGGTGCGTGGGTGAAGACGCAGTTGGGCTTCGGTAAAAATCGATATTACTATGGATATTATACACTGAATTACTACACGAAGGTCGGCCTCGGCTTAGGCTACAACGCGACCTTTGCGAAAAAGAACGGCCGGCGCAACGGAACCGTCGCCTTCTATGAGATTCGGGATCGTCGTTCGCAAACTTCCACCTATAATTTACAGGCGCAGGAAACCGAAAATTTCTCGCAACGACTCCGCGCGAACTTCGGCTACAGTTATCAGAGCGCGTTCGGGCCGCTCGTAAATGCGCCGCCGAGTACATCGATGCAAATAGCGGTCGCGCATCAGGGCATTCACGCACAGCAAAATTATTCGTTTTCGCGTTCCGCAGTCGGCTCGCAATCGTCTAGCGATAGCCTCGCCTTTAGCGATTCGCGACAAATCAACGCCCAGGTAAGCAACACGTTTAACTTCACCCAGGCCTCGACGCAAGCTTCATTTTCCGGATCGAACTCTTCGAACGTCACCGGCCACGTCACCAACACGACGACCTTTAACGAACGTTCGTATAACTCGACGATCACCTTCGATCGCTCGTACACGCAGCAGCCGTCGGGCGACTACAAATTGCCGGAGATTCAAATTCGGCCCAATCGGTTTTTCCCGCATTTTTTAGTACCGCTCTCGGCGCAATTTTATCTCGGCGAATACTCCGAGCCTACCAATCACTTCGCCACCCAACGTGCCGATATGTCGTTCGTTGCCGGGCCGGCGCTTTATAATATTTACGGCAGTACGTTTTCGGCTACGGTAAACGTGCAGCAATATGCATACGGCACCGGCGATCTGAAAGCACAAATTCAGCAGAACTTGAGCCTCACCTCACCGATCGGCAAGCATATCGTCAACGCGATCACTTATAATGAGTCGAATTTCAACGGCCCCGGCAGCGTCCCGTTCCAGTTTCTCGACCAATTTTCGCCGTTGAACAACAAAGGCGCGCAGGACGTTCTGCGATTTTTCAACAGCAACGTCTATACGTTGCAATTAGGGTTCTCGACGAACTTCAACGCGCTCGCGCAACCGGTGAGTTACCAGTTTACGTCGCAGCCGTCGCCGCGCTCGTACCTGCAACTCGGAGGTTCGTTCGTCCCGGGGATCGGGCAGGGCTTCACCCCGACCCAAGTGCAATTTTCAACCCCATTCGGGCGCGGCTCGAGCCTGCAATTCAGCGGTTTGCTCGATTGGAAAAACCACGCTCGCATCGAAGATAAAAGCATCTATTACAGTCACATCATCGGCAACTGTTACGAGCTGCGCGTGCAGTATCTGGAGCCATCCCGTTCGGTCAACGTTTCGATCGATCTGCTCGCGTTCCCGAGCCAGGCGGCAACCTTCGGTATCGGGCAGAACGGGCCGATTCTTCCGACGAGTTTCAACGCTATCTCGTCGCTGTAGGCGATTGCTCCAAGCGAGGGCGGAGCGTTACGGCGAGTTGGTGAGTTCGCCGCCGTAGATCTGCGCGAGCGGATTACTCGCTTGCGTCGCCCCGGCCGGCACGTTGACGGTAACGTCGAAGGCGACGGTCGTGTTGAGGACAGGCGACGAGAACGATATATCTTGCGCGCCTCCCAATCCCAGCGAATCGAGCGGATTGAGCGACGGATCGGTGGTGAAAAAATTGAAGAGCCAGGTGGGGCTGACGATCCCCGGGCTCGGGCTCGCACTCGGCGATGCAGTCGGCGATGCAGTCGGCGATGCTGTCGGCGACGCCGTCGGGGTCGCAGACGGCGACGTACTCGGGCTCGCACTCGGCGCGGTCGAGGAGGCGGGCGTCGGGGTTGCGCCGGAGTATCCGCCGGCAAGCAAGCGCTGGAACTGTACGGTGAATTCCGTATTGAGGCCGTTGCTATCGGGGATAAAGAGTAACTGCTGCGGCGTAAAGATGATCGGCAGCGGCTGCGGGGGCAACGTCGTCCCGGGCTGCCGGTAGTACTGCACGAACTGCAACTGCGGCGTCGCGCCGCCGGCGCCTCCGCCGACGATGACGGCGAAGGAGTAGCCCTGAAAGTTTGTCGTCGTGCCGTTCGGATACGGGGTTTTTCCGTCGCCGGCCGTATTAAAGATCATCACGTAGCGATAGTTCGCGAAGTCAAAGCCTGTCGTTACGCGAAATTTTACCTGCAAGTACCCCGGGGGAATGCCCGAACCACCCCCACCCGAGCCGCGGTTCGGCGTTACTTGCCGCCCACACGATGAGACCATGAACGCTGTTCCTGCCAGCAAAAAACTCGAACGACGGATCATACTTCTCTCAGCAGAGCGGTGGCGCGACCTATGCGTCGCAGTGATTGCCGGAGCGGCCCTCGCGCTCGCCTTTCCGAAAGTCGGCGCAACGTGGCTCGCGCCGTTTGGTGCGGCTGCGATTTTCTGGCTCTGGCAGAGCCACGCCTCCTACCGCCGAGCGGCCGCGCTCGGCTTTCTCGCCGGATTCATTTTTTTCGCGATCTCATTCTCGTGGTTCGGCACGACCGTCGGCGCCTATCTCGGCGATTTTGCGTCGGCGGTGATCGTGCTTCCCGCGGCGCTGGAGGCACTGGCATTCGTCGCCGCCGCGCTGCTCGCCGTCGCCGCCTATCGCTTCGCTCCGCCGGCGCTTGCACCGCTCGCGGCAGCGGCCGGGTTCGCCATCGCCGAGTGGGGGCGCAGCGTCGGCGTCATGGGCGCTCCCTTCGGACAGATCGGCTACACCCAGGTCGATACTCCGCTGCGTTCGCTTGGCGCCTACATCGGGAGCTACGGCTTGACCTGGGTCGTCTGCGCGCTCGGTGCATATCTCGCCGACGCATTCATCGCCCGTACGGTGAAACGTTTACTCGTGTTTCTCGGCGTACTGGTCGTCGGACTCGCCGCAGCGTGGTGGTTTTGGCCCGCGCGCAACTATCCCGCACCCACCGTTCGGGTCGCCGCGATTCAGGGGAATATCGCACAATCCCTCAAGTGGACACCGATTCGCTGGACCGTTATTTGAAATTAACTCGCGAGGCAACCACCGCGCACCCCGCGATCATCGCGCTGCCGGAGACGGCGGTCGCAACGGCACTCAACGAGGCGCCCGATATCGTCTCGACGTTTGCCCGCATCTCCGGAAGCACGCATAGCACCATCATCGTCGGCAGCCTCGAAGCACTCGGAACGCGCGCATATAATGCGCTCTATGTTTTTTCACCCGAAGGCGGTCTACAGGCCGTCTATC
>DAHUYY010000089.1 GCA_027306845.1 Vulcanimicrobiota bacterium
GGGCAGACGATGCAGCGCCCTTCGAGCGCTCCCGCATCGAGCGGCGCACCGTCGGGGGTGCAGTAATCCTCGATTGCGTAGAACTCGCCGCCGACATTACAGAGCAAGATGTCGACGCCGTCGAGCCGATACGGACGCGTGGTGCCGGGGGTGACCGATGCGAAATCCGCGATGCGTCGGTCGGCCATTACCCGACCGCGCCCTCCATCTCCATTTTCACCAGGCGGTTGAGTTCGACGGCGTACTCCATCGGCAGTTCTTTGATAAAGAAATCGAAGAAGCCGTTGACGATCATCGCGGTCGCATCGGCTTCGGCGAGCCCGCGGCTCATCGCGTAGAAGAGTTGGTCTTCGCCGATCTTGCTGACGCTGGCCTCATGTTCGACCGTTGCGAACTGCTCGTCGATCTTCATCGTCGGCTTCGTATCGCTGCTCGAGATATCGTCCATCAACAACGCATCGCACTTTACGCGCGTTTTCGAGTGGTGGGCGTTCGGCAGCACTTCGACGAGCCCGCGATAGGTCGTTTTGCCGCCGTGCGCGGTCACCGATTTATTGGTGACCACCGAGGTGGTGTTCGGGGCGCCGTGAATGATTTTCGAACCCGCGTCTTGGTGCTGCCCTTCGCCGGCGAACGCCATCGAAAGAATCTCGCCGCGCGCGCCTTCGCCCATGAGATAGATCGCCGGGTACTTCATCGTCAGGCGGGAACCGATGTTGCCGTCGACCCATTCAATCGTCGCGTTCTTGCGCGCGATCGCGCGTTTGGTCACGAGATTGAAGATATTGCGATACCAGTTCTGAATCGTCGTGTAGCGGCAGCGAGCGCGATCCTTCACGATAATTTCGACGACGGCCGCGTGCAGCGAGTCCGTGGCGTAGATCGGGGCCGTGCAGCCCTCGATGTAGTGGACCTTGGCGCCCTCGTCCACGACGATGAGCGTCCGCTCGAACTGCCCGGTGTTCTCGCCGTTGATCCGGAAGTACGCCTGGAGCGGGAGCGGCACCTCGACGCCCTTCGGCACGTAGACGAACGACCCGCCCGACCAGACCGCGGAGTTGAGCGCGGCAAATTTATTATCGTTGACCGGAATGACCGTGGAGAGATATTTCTGCACGACCTCGGGGTAGAGCTTTACCGCCGTGTCCATATCGCAGAAGAGCACGCCGTCGCGCTCGAGTTCGGCCTTGACCGAGTGATAGACGACCTCGGATTCATACTGCGCGCTGACGCCGGAGAGAAACTTGCGCTCGGCCTCGGGGATGCCGAGGCGGTCGAAGGTGCGCTTGATATCGTCGGGGACATCCTCCCACGATTGCTCGGCGCGATCGGTAGAGCGGACAAAATAGTGGATGTTGGCGAAATCGATCTCCGAGAGCAACGCGGTGTCGCCCCACGTCGGCATCGGCTTGCTTTCGAAGACCTCGAAGGCGCGCAGACGGAACTCGCGCATCCACGCCGGTTCGTCCTTCATCGCGCTGATACGCTCGACCATCTCGCGCGTCAGCCCCTTGCCGGACTTAAAGACGTAATTTTCTTCGGAATCGTGAAAGCCGTGCCGGTACTCCTCCAGGAGCCCCTGGGGGGAGTTCTCGGGCTTCAGTTCGGTCGCCATACGACCACGATAGGGTCGCGCTCCCGGTAAGTCAAGATAGTGAAGTCGGAACTTCATAATCCCCGCTGAGCCCTACGCCCTCTTTACAGGGGGTGCTGCAGGGGGTATCATGCTGGCCGACCCTTCGCAGGCGAGGGGTCACGGTTGAGGGTGGGCGCGCCCTAACGCGCCATCGCGACGAGACGCCCGTGCACCGCATAACAGCGCCGGCAAGAGCTCGTCGAAAGGTCGGGGACGTGACTGCATTCTACAGACGCCAGCCGACGAAGTCCGGAGGTGGGATTCCCCCAGAGAAATCGTAGGAGACGCGTAGAAATTGAAGGCACTTGGGACGCACATCGTGTGCGAACTGTCTGGGTGTGATTTCGGTATATTAACCGACGTCGACGCCGTCCGCGAGATGATGATCGGTGCGGCGAACGCTTCACGAGCGACCGTCATGGAGGTCGCCTTTCATAGATTTCAGCCTCAGGGCGTCTCGGGGGTCGTCGTACTCGCCGAGTCTCACATTTCGATTCACACGTGGCCCGAACTCGGTTACGCCGCGATGGATTTTTACACGTGCGGCGACCATACCGATCCCTGGCTCGCCTGCGAACACGCAGCCCGAGTTCTCGGTGCCGGCTCGATGCTGACGACCGAGGTAAAGCGGGGCATCCTGCAATCCGGCGACGCGCAGTTCACGCACGTCGTTACCCGCGACCACGAAGCCGTCTCGCTCTCGGCGTAGGCCGAACCGCGAGCCGAGCTCGCCGACGATTCCGCGAATCCGGCCCTCGCCTCACGGCGGGGGCCTTCATTTTCCTCCGAGGGGTGGGGGCGCGCGAAGCGAACCCGCGCCGCTATGCCCAAGACCGATCGTTGGAACTGGTACGTCGAGGAATTTGCACCGACCGAACAACACCAGCATGCCGTTTCAAAGCTATTCTTTTCCGGAGAATCGGCGTTTCAGCAGATAGCCGTGCTCGAGACCCCGGTCTTCGGCAAAATGTTGGTGCTCGACGGCGACACGCAAAGCTCGCAGGGCGATGAGAAAATCTATCACGAGGCGTTGGTTCATCCGGCGCTCGCCGCCGCGAGCGATCGCCGCGAGGTCCTCATCCTCGGGGGCGGTGAAGGCGCGACGCTGCGCGAGGTGTTGCGTTGCCCCGATGTCGAGCGCGTTACGATGGTCGATATCGACGGCCTCGTCGTCGAACTCTCGAAAAAATATCTGCCGGAATGGGCGGATGGGGCCTTCGAAAATCCGCGCTCGCGCGTCATCGTCGGCGATGCGCTCGCCTTCATGCGCGAGAGCAGCGAGCGTTTCGGCGTCATCATCTCCGATCTCACCGAACCGCTCGAAGACTCGCCCAGCAATATCCTCTTCAACGAAGAGGTCTTCGCGCTGATCAAGGCGCGGCTGCTCGAAGGCGGCGTCTACGTGCTACAGGCGAGCACGAGCGCATTTCACAACGCATCGTTGCACGCGAAGATGGCGCGAACGCTACGCCGCCACTATCGGCAGGTGACGAGTTTTTCGCATCACGTGCCGGCGTTCGATACCGAATGGGCGTTCTTAGCCTGCAGCGATCGCGTCGATGTAGCCGCCCTCGACGCGGCGAGCATCGCCGCTTATTGCGCGAAGTTACGCGGCGAGAGTTTCTTTTACGACGAACAGACGCATCGCCGCTTGTTCTCGCTCCCACTCTATCTGCGGCGCATGCTTGCCGCGCAAGGAGATACGTTTTCATGAGTCGGCTTCGTTATGAGGGCAAGGTAGCGGTCGTCACCGGAGGCGGCAGCGGCCTCGGGCGCGATATGGCCGAATCCTTTGCGCGCGAGGGCGCGCACGTCTGCATCATTGGGCGCCGTCAAGAAAAACTCGATGAGGTCGTGCGGGCGATCGAAGCGGCCGGAGGGCGCGCGTTCGGGCTCGCCGCCGACGTGCGCGATGTCGCGCGTATCGAGGCGGTGATGAAGGAGATCGGCGAACGCGCGGGGCGGATCGACGTGCTGGTCAATAATGCGGCCGGAAATTTCATCGCTCCCGCCGAGCAACTCTCGCCGAACGGCTTCAAATCGGTCGTCGATATCGTTTTGCTCGGGACGTTCAATTGCACGCGCCTGGCCTTCGACATGCTCAAGGAGTCGAAGGGTGCGATTCTCAACATCATCGCCGCATACGCCTGGAGCGGCGAACCCGGCGCGATTCATTCCGCGAGCGCGAAGGCCGGCGTGCTGGCGATGACGAGGACGCTCGCTTCGGAGTGGGGGCGCTACGGCATCCGTGCCAACTGTATCGCGCCGGGACCGATTCATACCGAGGGAACCGATAAGAATCTGTGGAGCGTCGCCGATATCGAAGAGCGCGCCCGGAAGGCGGTGCCGCTCGGGCGCCTCGGAGAGCCCGCCGATATCTCGCGCGCCGCGCTCTGGCTCTGCGGCGATGAAGCGCAGTGGATCAGCGGTGCGACGCTCGCCGTCGACGGCGCGCAATGGCTGCACGGTGGCGCGTTCAACTTCCGCGGTGCCTATGAAGAGGCGATGGCGGCGTTGGGCGGGGCACAAAAGCCGTAGCGGAGGAGCCGCGCTGGGAGTACACTGCGCCCGTGTCTAGCGAGTCGTCGCGCTACCACTCCCATACCTGGGAGAAGGAAAAGTCGCGCTTCGTGGCCGTCCTCGATCTCAAGCTCGACTCCGTCGAACGTGGGCGCGCGGTCTTGCGCATGCCGTTTCGCGAAGAGGTGACCAACGGCACGGGTGCGGTGCACGGCGGCGCGATCGTCTCGCTCTGCGACACCGCATTTTACGTAGCGCTCGCCTCGATTTACGGGCGCGAACAGAATACGACGACCGTCTCGCTGCAATGCAACTTTCTCGCGCCGGCGCTCGCGCCGCACGACCTCATCGCTGAGGCAAGCGTCATTCGCGCCGGTCGACGGATCTGTTACGGCGAGGTCTTCGTCCGAAGCGGCGAGTCGGTCGTGGCCCATGCGACGCTGAATTTCCTCAACACCGATCCCAAGGAGAAACAAAAGGCATGACCTCGGAACGGCGGACCGCGCTCTATGAAGAGCACCTGGCTCTGCACGCGCGCATGGTTCCCTTCGGCGGTTTCAGTATGCCGGTGCAATATGCAGGCATTCTTAAAGAGCACGATGCCGTGCGGCACCGCGCCGGCCTGTTCGATCTCTCGCACATGGGGCAGTTCATCCTCGAGGGAAGCGACGTCGCGGCGTGGGCCGACGGGTTGACCATGAACGAAGTCGCGACGATGAAGCCGTTCCAAGCGCGATACAATATCTTCTGCAACGCAAACGGCGGCGCGCATGACGATGTGATTTTCTATCGGCTTCCCGACCATTGGTTGCTCGTCGTCAATGCAAGTAACGCCGATAAAATGTGGGCGCACCTCAACGCGCACCGAAGCGGCGACGTTCGCCTGCGCACTCTCCACGGCGACGCCGCGTTGATCGCCATTCAAGGCCCGTTGGCGCTCGAGATGCTGCAGAAGCACGTCGATATCGATCTCGCGGCGATCAAATATTATTTCTGTGTCGAGGCGAAGGTCGACGGCGTACCGGTAACGCTCGCGCGGACGGGCTACACCGGCGAGGACGGCTTCGAGCTCTTCCTCCCCGGGGATCGCGCCCCGGCGATTTGGCGTGCGTTGCTTGCCGCACACGAAGGCGAGGGTCTGGCGCCGTGCGGGCTCGGCGCGCGCGACGTGCTGCGCCTCGAGGCGGGCATGCCGCTCTACGGGCACGAGATGACCGAAGAGATCACGCCGGTTCAGGCCGGCCTTACCTGGGCGCTGAAGCTTGCGAAGCCGGAATTTATCGGCAAGACGGCACTTGCAAAACAACTCGAAGAAGATTCCTATTCGCGGATCGTCGGCCTCAAGATGGCAGGCCGGGTCGGAGCGCGCGAGGGTTATCCGGTCTTTTCCGGAGATGTTCGCGTCGGGGAGATTCGCAGCGGGTCGATCGCCCCTGCGGTCGGGAATGCCAATATCGCGACCGCGCTGGTAGCAAAAAATGCTGCAACCATCGGCACGAATCTCCAGGTCGAAGTGCGCGGCGAGCGACTCGACGCGACGGTGGTGACGATGCCGTTTTATAAACGCCAAAAAACCGAACGAAAGGGAGACCGGTGAATATTCCAAGCGACCTGCTCTATAGCAAAGAGCACGAATGGGCAAAAGTGGATGGCGAGATCGCGACGATCGGCATAACGGACTTCGCGCAGGGTTCGCTCGGCGATATCACCTTCGTCGAACTTCCGAAAGTCGGAGCGAAGGTCGAACAGTTTTCGAACGTCGGCGTCATCGAATCGGTGAAAACGGTCTCCGATCTCTACACGCCGCTCGGCGGAGAGATCGTGGAAGTAAATACGGCGATCGATGCCGACCCCGCCGCGCTGAACACCGACCCCTACGGCTCCGGATGGCTCATAAAAATCAAACTGAGCGACACGGCACAGACACAGCAGCTACTGAACGCCGCCGCCTATACCGATATCGCGCACGACTGATGGGCGCCTATACCCCTCACACGCCGCACGAGATCTCGCAGATGCTCGAACGCATCGGCGTCGGATCGCTTGAAGAATTGCTCGCGGTCTCACCTGAGATCGCGCCGAAGGCTCCGCTCGACGTCGTTCCCGCGTTGCCCGAATACCAGATCGAGCGGCGCATGAAAGCACTCGCCGCGCGCAACCATGCCGACGAATATACGTCGTTTCTCGGCGCGGGTGCTTACCGGCACTATGCGCCGCCGGCTATTGCGGCGTTAGCGATGCGCGGAGAGTTCCTTACGGCGTACACGCCGTATCAGGCGGAGGTCTCGCAGGGGTATTTACAGGCGATCTACGAGTGGCAGAGTTATATCTGTCTGCTCACCGGCATGGAGATCGCGAACGCCTCGGTGTACGACGGCGCGACCGCGCTTGCCGAGGGCTCCATCATGGCGATCAATGCGACGGGCCGGACGCGGTTGCTGCTCTCGCGCGCCGTCGATCCGCGATACCGAGCGGTCTTGCACACCTATTGCGGCGGTCTCGACATCGAGATCGATGAAATCGCGGTCGGTGCCGACGGACGTACCGATAGCGCCTCGGTGCTCGCGGCAATCGAGGCCAAAACCTACGCGGCGGTCGTGCTGCAAAGCCCGAATTTCTTCGGCGTCGTCGACGAACTGCATCCGCAGATGCGCCACGCAATCGAATCGAGTGGGACGGTGCCGATCGCGGTCGTCTCCGAGGCGATCTCGCTTGGGGCCTTACGCTCGCCCGCGCAATGGGGCGCGCAGATCGTGGTCGGCGAGGCGCAGTCGTTCGGCGTCGCACTTGCGTACGGCGGACCGTACGTCGGCTTTATCGCCGCGACCGCCGAGCACATGCGCCGGATTCCGGGCCGCTTGGTCGGCCGTAGCCTCGACAATCGCGGGCAAGAGGCGTTCACGTTGACCCTTCAGGCGCGCGAACAGCATATTCGGCGCGAAAAAGCGACGTCGAATATTTGTACGAATCAGGCGCACTGCGCGTTGATCGCAACGATCTATCTCGCGCTCATGGGTGCAAGCGGTCTGCGCGACGTCGCGGGGCTGAACCTCGAACGCTCGCGCGAATTGGCAACCGCCGTCAGCAGCGTGCCGGGTGTGAGCCTGCGCTTCGACGCTCCGTTCTTTAACGAAATCGTCGTACGAGTCGGAAATGGCGCTGAAGTTCTCGCCGCGTTGCAAAAACGCGGAGTCCTCGGCGGCGTCGACCTCGGGCGCTTCTATCCCGAATACGCCGATTCGATTCTTATGACCGCCACCGAACTCACCTCTACCGGCGATATCGCCAAACTCACCGCCGCCCTTCGCGAGGTCGTACATGTCGCAGCCCTCCGCTAATCGCCCAGCGCCCGCCCTCATCTTTGAGACCGGCGCGCCCGGCCGCGCGACCGAGTACGTCGAGCGCTC
>DAHUYY010000008.1 GCA_027306845.1 Vulcanimicrobiota bacterium
AATCTCGGGAAAACTCTGCTCGCTGGGAAAAGGCGCCTGTGCGGGCGTCGGCGTGGCGGGCGCACCGGTGACGGTCGTCGTAAAAGCCCAACGCTCGGCGATCGTCGCTCCGTTATCGAGCGAGATCTCGGCAACGTGATTGCCCATCGCTAACGGCGTTTGCGGTAAGTAGAGAATGCCGTGCGTGGTGCGCTTCGAGAGCATCGTCACGTCCGTGCCGTCGAGCACCAGCCGAATAGCGGAGGCGGCGACTTTCGGATCGTTAATATTCGCACCGACGACGGGGAATGCCGTTGCATTTGCGCTGTAGGGAAGCGGTACCAAACCGCTGATTCCCGGGGCGAGCACGGCGGTTTTCGCCCCGCTAGCGGGCACCAGCACGGCATGCTGCGTCGCGCTATAATGCACGCGCACGTTCATGACGTCGGCGAGAAAACGGAGTGGGGCATAGGTGCGACCGCCGACGATGAGCGGCGCAACCTCGAGTGCGGAGCGCTTCGCTCCGATCCACGCCGTGCGGGAGCCGACGCGCAGACGAATCGTTGGGCCGCTCGGCCGGTGAACGTCGATCTCGCGTAGCGACGAGAGATAGTCGACGCGGCCTCCGAGCGCCTGCGAGAGGGCCCGAACGGGCAAGAGCGCGCGCTCTCGTACGACGATCGCGCGGTCGCGCAAGCTGGTGCCACCAATGATGATTGCGAGAGTAGCAGGGTGAAGCATCGTTCCTACAACGTCGGTAAGCGGTGGCTTGTTACGCTAGCCGCGATTTTCGATGAAGGCGCGCGGCAACGAACTTGGAAGCCGGGTCACGATCTCGTAGGAAATGGTTTGCGCCCAGCGCGCCCAGTCGTCGGCGGCGATCTCTTCACTTCCATCGCGCCCGATGAGCGTTACCTTCGTGCCGACGGCGGCGGCGGGGGCGTTCGTCAGATCGAGCACGCACGTATTCATGGCGATCCGCCCGAGGATCGAGCAACGCGCACCGTCGATAAGAAAGCTGCCGCCGTTGGAGAGCAGCCGCGGGATACCGTCGGCGTAGCCCACGGGCAGCACGCCGATTCGCATCGCGCGCGGTGCGTGAAACGTACAACCGTATCCGATCGCTTCACCCGCTTCGATATCTCGCGTCACCACGAGTTGGGAACGATAGCTCAGAGCGGGGTGTAAGATGAGCCCGGAATCTCCCATCGCCGAACGCGTCTGCTCCGAAGGCCAAATGCCGTACAGTGCGATGCCGAAGCGCGCGAGATCGAGCCGCGATTGCGGCCAGAGCATCGCCGCCGCGGAGGCCGCGATATGCTGTTGCGCTGCCGGGAAGCGTGCGCGCAGGCGTTCGCGCGCGATCGTAAAGCGCGCGAGCTGATATTGCGTGTACGGCGAGTCGATCTCTTCGGCGGCGGCAAGATGTGAAAAAACACCGACGATCTCGACACCGCGAACGCCGGCGACAGCCTCCAAGAGCGCATCGCATCCCTCGGCTTCGATGCCGAAGCGATTGAGGCCGGTGTTGATTTTTACGTGTACGCGCGCCGGCCGCCCGCAACTGCCTGCAGCCGCTGCAAGGTCGTGGAGATATCCACGTTCGTCCCAGAGCGGGAGTTCGCAATCGTGTTCGATCGCGCTACGCAATGCGGATGCGGGAACGGGCCCGAGAATAAGCAGAGGCGCGGTGATCCCGGCGGCGCGCAAGGCGAGCGCTTCGTCGATCGTATAGACGCAGAGGTGGCTTGCGTGCGCTTCGATTGCACGGGCGACCTCGGCGGCTCCGTGCCCATAGGCATTTCCCTTAACGACGAACGCTGCATGCGTCGGCGCGACCAGCGAGCGAAGTGCTTCGGCGTTCGCGCGCAAAGCCGCAAGCGAGATCTCCAGCGCGCCGTTCACGTTACGCTTGCGTGTCGGCGGAGGCGGGGGTCATCGCAGCGACGATCCACGCGATCGGCAGGCCGAAGAACACGACGTGCGCGAGCAGCTGAAAGATGAGATCGTTGGGGGTCTTCGGATTCTGTAACACGCCGGCGGCGAGCATGACGACATCCATCGCGAGATAGACGACGACGCCGTACGCGAGCCCCGAGGGCAGCCAGCGTTTCGCGATAAAGGGCTGCGAAGCGGCGACCCAGGCGAACGCAACGCCCCACGCGAGTGAGACGAGTACGTGAACGATCGCGCCGTAGAGCGGCGCGAGCGGGTTGGCGAGAATCGTCTTTCCCATCGCCGCCATCGCGACGAAGCTCCAGAGCTGCAGCATCGTTCCGCCCTGGGGCCGCACTTGGGTGACGTAAAGAAAACCGTCGATCAAAATCGCGCCGACGATGCCGGCGAGGATACCGCGGGCGAGAATCGCGGGGTACTGGCGAGTGGTGGGAGGCATGCGGGCGCTCTTCTCCCGGGCGCTCGTTTGCTCCCACCAAGGCTCCTGGAGGAGCACTCGTCGCCGAGCGGCGCAGGAGTGCGCGAGGGCGAGCGCGTTTGAAGGGGCTACGTGCAGTTATTTGCGGTGCGCGGAGGCGCGAGGAGATCGATATGGCAAACCTTGAGGAACCCCAGCCGACGAAGGTTACCCTAGAGCGGCGCGAAGGCTACGAATTCATCGTGCGTGTCGAAGGGACGAGCGTACCGGAATTCTTCGCCGAGGAAGGCCCGCCGCTCGGCGAGGCACGCGGCCCGAGCCCCGATGCGATGCTCGGCGCCGCGGTCGGTAGTTGCTTGGCCTCGAGCCTGTTGTTTTGCGTGGGAAAAACGCATGCGACGGTCGATGGATTGCGCGCGAATGTCTCCATCCACAAGGCGAGAAACGAGCGCGGACGGCTGCGGATCGGAGCGATCGAGGTCGAGCTTCACGCGGATATTCCCGAAGAGCAGCACGAACGCTTCGAACGCTGTCGCGCGCTCTTCGAAGATTACTGCACCGTTACCGCAAGCGTGCGCCAGGGGATCGCCGTCGAGGTAAAGCTGACGACGTCGTAGCGATCGCAGCTCGCCCGCGAAAAAGAGAACGCTTGCTTCCTGACGAAGGCATGGGTACCGAACGAAAGAGAGGTGCCCCGATGCAGTTTCTCGCTTTCAAAAATCGCCTGCGCGTCGCCGTTTTGCTCGCGATCGCCGCGTACTTTACCACCGCTGCGCTGGCAGCAAAACCCGCCGCGACGAATTATCTCGAACGGGCGATGCCGCACCTCGTTTCGACGATGACGAAAAACTTTGCGCCGTATCTCGGCAAACGCACCGAAGCCGACCAATTTTTCGACCTTTACAATCTGCGCGTTCTCTCGCTGCCGCACGCTGTTATCAGTCACAACTTTGCGGCTCCTTCGCAACGCGAGTATTGGTCGGTGCACTTCGTATGGTATTTCCCGCCGACGACGGATATCGCTCGTGCCTCCAACCTGGCCGAGAAGTATCTCGCTCCCTCGCTCAAGGGATTCAAGGGGATCGGCGCGCTCGACAAGCGTACCGGAGCGATTATTACCACCTGGACGGCATCGAATGGCCGCCGCGTCGTGGCGACGCCGTTCGTCGAAGCGGCCTCGGGCTCGAAGCCTGCCTCGGTCGGCGTCGCGGTCTCGGTTCGCCATTACGTTACCGCGCACCATCGTTACGCGCTCTATGCCTCGGGAATGACGCCATCGCAGCGCAAGGCATTTTTCGATGCATTTGCGCGGCAGATCGCCGTCGGCCTCAGGGAGGCACCGACGAATTTTGCGGCGATTCGTGGCCGGCCGGTTCCCAATAGTGAGACGCTCGATTCCGAAGAATATTTTTCCGGAAGATACGCCACCGAATTTCAGCTCGGGCTTCCCTACTCAACCTGCAATGTCACAGCCTCATTCTTTCACCCCAATACCGATTTGGAAGATTCGAATTGGGGGTTGCAGTGCGAGTCGCCGACGAGCTTCGGAACCTCGATGCCGTATGCGGCGGTTAGGAAGGCGATCGTCGCCGATCTCCCGTCAACTTACGTGAAGGCGACCACCCATCTACGTGCTGCGACCCTGTTCTCCAATCATCGAGAGCGCTGGAATTCTCCCGACGGTACGCTTGCGGTGGTGCTGGAGAGTGCCAACGACTATGAAGTCAGCGGAGGCACCTACTACACGATTATTATCGCCCACTTTATTCCGAACCAATAAGCCCTCCGCCGAGTTCGCGGCTCGGCGGCGAGGGCAGCGGCCCCACAAAAAGCCCGCACGATGCAGATCATCGGCGGGCTTTCTTGCTGGGAGCCTTACAGCGACGTCCTAGCGCGGCGGCTTTCCGTGGCCGTGCTTGCCGTTGCCGTTGCCGTGGCTGTTGCCGTGGCTGTTGCCGTGGCTCTGACCGCGTTTATCGGCTTTTTGATTCCCGCGCATTGATTGCGTCGCGTGGCCGCGATTCGCGGAATGCATTTGGCCGACAAAACTCGCATGGTTCGTCTGCGGCGAACGCCGATAGACGTTTCGGTCGAAGTAGACCGCGTGGACGGTACGCCGATCGACGTGAGTTACATAGGTGTTGTACAGGAATTTGTTTCCGCGCCATTTGCCGCCATCGTAACCGTTGCCGAAATACCCATGACCGTAGTTGAGATTGCCATAGTATCCGACGCTATGTCCCCAATATCCGGAGTGATAGACGTATCCGGCGGGCGTTGCTTGCCAGTACGACGGCGTCCAGACGAGACCGGGGCTAGGAGCGTAGGTCCATCGCCCGGCGACCCAGCGATAGGCGTTGCCGTTCCAATTCCAGTACCCGGGTATCCACATCGAGTTTTGCGCAGGCGGAGCGGGTTGCTGGTAGGAGTAGGCCGGAATCGGCGGCGGTGCGACGAGTGAGATAATTTGGCTCAGAGTAATCGCCGATGCCGGCCGCGGAATAAAAAATGCGACGGCGGCGAGAATCGCGACCAAAAGAGCGCGTGAGGATTTCATAGGAGTGCCTTCAATCTGGGTTAACCCGTCTGAGTATTCCCCAAGTCGACGATCTTCAAGCATAAATAAATAGAAGCACGGCCGCCTCTGTGGGCGACCGTGCTTCGGCTCTGGGTCGAGTCGTACTTAGGCGGGTGGCCGACCGTGCCCGTGTCCGCCGTTGTCGTGGCCGTGCCCCTGGTTGCCGCCCCCCTGATTGCCGCGGCCCTGGTTGCCGTGCCCCTGGTTGCCGTGCCCCTGGTTGCCGCCCCCCTGGTTGCCGCGGCCCTGGTTACTGCGGCCCTGGTTGCCGCGCGGTTGCGGTTGCCGCCGCTGCGGCTGGTAGCGCGGTTGCTGCCGCTGCGGCGGCTGGTAGCGCGGTTGCTGCCGCTGATAGCGGGCGTTCCGCGGTGCGCCGCCGTGTGTGACCTGCACGTAGCTCCGGCGCCCCTCCTGCGGGGCACGACGCACGACGTGCGGATCGTAGTAGACCGCGTTGCCGATGGTGTTGCGATCGACATGCGTCACGTAGCTGTTGTAGCGGAAGCGGTCGCCGTCCCATTCACCACCGTCGTAGCCTTGGCCGTAGTAGCCGCACCCGTAGTTCACGCCGCCGTAGTAGCCGACGGTGCGCCCCCAATAGCCGCCGTTCCAATAGTAACCGCTGCCATCCCAGGCCCAGTAGCCGGGGGTCCAGTAGAGGCCGGGTTCCGGTGCGGGGGTCCAGCGTCCGCGTACCCAATGGTAGCCGCCGCGATTCCAGCGCCAGTAGCCGGGGATCCAGATCCAGTTCGGAGCCGGCGGCGGGGGCTGTTCGTAGGCGTAATAGGGGATCGGCGGCGGTGCGGTGCCGATCGAGATGCCGATGCCGATATTGATCCCCGCGATCGCGGGGCGCGCCCCGACGAGGCTCAGGGCGAAGATCGCTGCGGTGAGGACGAATGCGAGGCGTTTCATACTGCTGCTCCTTTGCCGACCGGTCGCTCGGCGTCGGCTACCGATAGAACGTCCCACCCGGCTCCTCCGGTACGTCCCGGAGGGAGTTTAACCAAACTCTCATCCCATGAAACCGCTTGCACTCGCCAGGGGTCTCTGCTAATATCCGAGGCGTTGGCACTCAGATGCTAAGAGTGCCAAATCCATCTCGAAACTCATTTCGAATCACACTTTTGGAGGTTTTCCGTGAACCTGAAGCCTTTGGCCGACCGCGTGGTCATCGAGCACGTCGAGCAAGAAGAAAAGAGCGTCGGCGGCATTTTCCTTCCCGACACCGCGAAAGAGAAGCCCCAGGAGGGGATCGTCCGCGCGATCGGGAGCGGCCGCGTGCTCGACAACGGCACGACGCTTGCGATGACCGTGAAGGTCGGCGACCGCGTTATTTTCTCGAAATACTCGGGCAGCGAAGTCAAGATCGACGGCATCGAGTACCTCATTGTTTCCGAAAAAGACGTCCTGGCTATCGTCGACAAAGTGCCGGCGCACGCGTAAGGAGTTAGAAAGAAAATCATGGCTGCAAAGCAACTCGTATTTGATGAAGCCGCTCGTCGCGCCCTGGAGCGCGGAGCGAACATGCTCGCCGATGCCGTCAAGGTGACGCTCGGCCCCAAAGGGCGCAACGTCGTCCTCGACAAGAAGTTCGGCTCGCCGACGATCACCAATGACGGCGTGACGATTGCGAAAGAGATCGAACTCCCCGATGCGTTCGAAAACATGGGCGCACAGCTCGTAAAAGAAGTCGCGAGCAAGACCAACGATATCGCCGGCGACGGCACGACCACGGCGACGGTGCTCGCGCAAGCGATCATCCGCGAAGGCCTGCGCAACGTGACGGCGGGAAGCAATCCGCTGCTCATCAAGCGCGGCATCGAGAAGGCCGTTGAAGTCGCGGTCAAGGAGATGGAGTCGTTCAAGCAAGTCGTCGACACCAAAGAGAAGATCGCTCAGGTTGCGTCGATCTCCGCTAACGATAAAGAGATCGGCAACTTCATCGCCGACGCGATGGAGAAAGTCGGCAAAGACGGCGTCATCACCGTTGAAGAATCCAAGACCCTGAAGACCGAAGTCGAGACCAAAGACGGCATGCAGTTCGATAAGGGCTACATCTCGCCGTACATGGTGACCGACAGCGAGCGCATGGAAGCGGTTCTCGACGATCCGTTCATCCTCGTTACCGAGCGCAAGATCACGGCGATCGCCGACATTCTTCCGTTGCTCGAAAAAGTCGTCCAGGTGCAGAAGCCGCTGATGATCATCGCCGAAGATGTCGAGGGCGAAGCCCTTGCAACGATGGTGGTGAACAAACTGCGCGGCACGTTCACCAGCGTTGCGGTGAAGGCGCCGGGCTTCGGCGACCGCCGCAAAGAGATGCTCAAGGATATCGCGACCCTCACCGGCGCGACGGTTATCAGCGAAGAGCTCGGCCTCAAGCTCGATAAGGTCACCCCGGATCAGCTCGGCCGCGCCAAGCGCGTCAAGATCACCAAAGAAGAGACGACGATCGTCGACGGCGCCGGCAAGAGCGACGCCATCAAGGGCCGGATCGAGATGATCAAAAAGCAGATCGCCGATACCGACTCGGATTTCGATCGTGAGAAGCTCCAAGAACGCCTCGCGAAGCTCTCGGGCGGCGTTGCGGTTATCCAGGTCGGTGCCGCAACCGAGACCGAGCTCAAAGAGAAGAAGCATCGTATCGAAGATGCACTCTCGGCGACGCGCGCTGCGGTGCAAGAAGGCATGATCCCCGGCGGCGGCAGCTCGCTCGTGCACGCGGTCAAAGCGATCGAGAAGTACGTCGAAACCGCTCCGAAGACCAACGGCCACGCGGCGACGTGGGCCGATGAGAAGATCGTCATCGACATCATCCGCAAGGCGCTCGAAGAGCCGCTCCGTCAGATCGCGTTCAACGCGGGATTCGAAGGCTCGGTCGAAGTGAACAACGTGAAGAGCAAGAAGGCTCCGCACGGCTTCGACGCCATGACCGGCGAGATCGTCGATATGTTCAAGGCCGGTATCGTCGAGCCGTTCAAAGTGACGCGCTCGGCCCTGCAGAACGCCGCATCGATCGGTGCGCTGATTCTCACCACCGAGACGCTCATCGCCGACAAGCCCGAACCCAAGAAAGACGCTCCCTCAATGCCGGGCGGCGGCATGGGCGGCTACGACATGATGTAATTCCGCATCACCGCGGAATGCATGTGAACGAACGCCCCGAGCAGCAAACGCTCGGGGCGTTCTTTTTCTCAGTCGCGCCCCGCGGAAGGAAGCGACGGGAAGGCGAGCTGCACTTAGGTGCAATTTGTCAGTGGCAGGGCATGAAGAGGGTTTTGGCGTAGGCTGCTTTCCACACGAGAGCGAGGGAGCGATGGAGCGCAGGCCCGGGTTATCTCCGATGAAGAGCATTGCCGTGGCGGCACTCTATCTCGCTGCGTGGGTAGGAAGCGATCTTCTCGGCGCGTTTTATAACGGGGCGCACGGCACGTTTTATCCCTGGTATCTCGGTGCGGCGCTCACGTTCTACCTCATCTACACCTTCGGATACGCCTACGCGCCCTTAGCGATAATCGCCGAGATCGCGCGCCCGGTGCTCTTTCCCGCTACGGCGCATCTATCGTTCCTCGTCTATCTTGAATTCGGGGTGATCGCCGCGATCGGTTACTCGATCGTCGTGTTGATTCTCAAGCGGGTGCTCGCGGTTCGCCTACCTTTCGCAACGTTCCAAGACGCGGCAAATTTTTGCGGCGTCGCTATCGTTGCGCCGTTAATCCTCGCGCTTATTCCGGGCGCGATTGCCGTTTCGATATTCGGCGGGGGCTGGCAGCACTTTCTGCGCGAGGTCGTTAGCTTCTGGGTCGGCGATACGCTCGGGCTCCTCGTACTCGTCCCGATTCTCGCGACCTATCTGACTCCCCGCATCGTTCGCGAAGCCGAGGACTCCTCGGCGCCGGTCTTCGATATCCAGGTCCGCGAACGCATACTGCTCTACGCGACCGTTGTCGGCGCGACGCTCTTGGGATACGCCGCCGTTCTCACCGGCGTAAGCGGCGATCCGCTTCGATACTTTGTCTTTCTTCCGCTGATGTGGATGGCGGCGCGCGGCGGGTTACGCCTGGCGATTCCCGGCATCTTTGTGACCGACGCGTTAACCAGCGTATTGAATTATATCTTTCCTACGACTTCGATTCACCCGATCGACCTGCAGACATTTATCGTTATCTCTGCGATATCGTCGCTCTCGGTCGGAGCGCTGGTCGACCAACGTGCGCGGGCCGAACGGCAGACGCGGGCGCTCGCATTTACGAATCCGTTAAGCGGGTTACCGAACCGGCGAGGGCTCGAACGATGGCTCGGACGCACCGAAGGCGCGCTCTTACTTGCGCTCATCGATATCGATCACATGAAGCTGACCAACGAGGGGCTCACGCGGGCCGCCGGTGACGAACTTCTCAAACGCATCGCGGAGCGCTGCGATGATTTTGTCGGCGCGGAATTTGTCGCCCACGTGAGTGCCGACGAATTTGCACTCGTCGCGCGAGGTACTGCGGAGAATGCCGAACAGCTCGGTCGACGGATCGCGGAGATCTTCGAGGAGCCGATCGCCGTCGAAGAGCACGAATTGTACGTCTCGGTTTCGGTCGGAATCGCCGTTGCGAGCTCCGCCTCCGAATACGAAGAGGTGCTGCGCCACGCCGATCTCGCGATGTACCGAGCCAAACAGGCAGGGCGCGGCCGTGCGGTGCTCTACACCGCCGATCTCGCCGACGAGAAGCGGACGCTCTCGCTGGCAACGGAGTTGCACGCCGCCGTCCGTAACCGTGAATTCGTGCTCTTTTACCAGCCGATCTTTGAATTTATCGGCGAAAATCTGCGTTGCACGGGTGTCGAGGCGTTGCTACGTTGGAATCACCCTCGGCTGGGATTTCTCGAACCCGCGGCATTTCTCGATTTTCTCGAAAATATGACGCTCGCCGAACGGGTTGGCCTCTGGGTGCTCGGGGAGGCGGCGCGACAGGCACGCGAATGGCTCGACGCCGATATCGACCTTCAGGTATGGATCAATCTCTTTCCGCGCCAAGCGCTCGATCCGCAGTTGCCCGAACACCTCAAGACACTCCTCGACGAACACGGCCTCTCTCCCTCGCGCTTCGTGCTCGAGATCGTCGAGCGGGTCATCGCCGAGGATACGAACGATATCGAACGCGCGGTGCGCGCGCTCCGCAATCTTGGAACGATGACCGCAATCGACGACTTCGGAACCGGTCACTCATCGCTCGCTCGCCTGCGCGAAGTGCCGGTCGACGTGATGAAGATCGACCAGCAGTTCGTCGCGCGTTGCGAGATCGACGATAAGGCTAGCGGTGTCGTACAGGCGGTCCTGAAGATCGCGCAGGAGCTTCGCCTGCGCCCGCTCGCCGAAGGCATCGAAAACGAAGCACAATTAGAGCGTTTGCGCTTCTACGGATGTCGCTACGTCCAGGGGTATTTTCTCGCACGTCCGATGCGAGCCGACGATTTCTTCCGCTGGTTGACCGCGTCGCGCGTCTAGCGAACGTTCCGTAACCCGCATTTCAGGTAGGAGTCGCGCCAAGGCACGCAAACATCATAGGCCATGGGCAATGCGGCGGTCAACGATTTTACGATCCGGGTCGCTACGGTCAACGGCTCCGGGAGTCAGTCATCGAACTTGGTGCTGACGAATGCGATCTTTCGGCTCGGCGTTCCGGTAGCACCGAAGAACGTCTTCCCCTCGAATATCGAGGGGCTTCCAACGTGGTACGATATTCGCGCGACCTCACGTGGCTATCGATGTCGCACGCAAACGATCGATTTGCTCGTCGCCCTCAATGCGGCAACTTGGGTGCAAGACGTCGCCAGCGTCCGCTCCGGAGGGGCGATCGTTTACGAAAGCACCTACCCGGTCTCCGGGCTAACGCAGCGCGACGATCTCGCCTATTTTCCCGTTCCGTTCACCGAACTGGCGAAAGCGCACGTAAAAGACGGCGCGATGCGAAAATATCTCACGAACATGATCTACGTCGGCGTAATTGCGGAGCTGTTACATATTCCCGAAGCGACGATCGAAGCCGCTATCGGCGCTCAATTCAAAAGCAAACCGAAGGCGGCTGCGGCGAATCTTGAAGCGGTTCGCATCGGCTCTGCATATGCGCGCGAACATTTGTCGGCGCTGGAAAACATCGCCGTCGAACCGATGACCGGCGCGACCGACGAGTTGTTTTTCATCGATGGAAATCGTGCCGCTGCGCTCGGCAGTTTGATGGGCGGCTGTACCGTCAGTGCGTGGTATCCCATTACGCCTGCCTCGTCGCTCTGCGAATCGTTTATCTCGCTCTGCGAAAAATACCGGGTCGACCCCGTCTCGGGCGAGCGAAAGTACGCCATCGTTCAAGCCGAGGACGAACTCGCGGCTATCGGGATGATCGTCGGTGCGGGTTGGGCGGGTGCGCGCTCGATGACCGCAACCTCCGGGCCGGGCATATCGCTCATGGCCGAGTATGTCGGTTATGCGTCGTTTGCTGAGATTCCGGCGGTAATCTTCGACGTTCAACGCGTCGGGCCGTCCACCGGGCTGCCGACGCGAACGATGCAAGGCGATGTAAGTTTCGTTTATACGCTGGGGCACGGCGACACCAAACACCCGGTGCTGTTACCCGGCACGGTCGAAGAGCTCTACGAAGACGGCATGGCCGCGCTCGATCTCGCCGAACGCCTGCAGTGCCCGGTCTTCGTTCTCTCCGATCTCGATCTCGGAATGAACTCCTGGCTCACCAAGCCGTTCGCCTTCCCCGAAAAGCCGTTCGATCGCGGTAAAGTTCTTGGCGTCGAGGAATTAAACGCGCAACCCGACTGGGGGCGTTATCGCGACGTCGACGGCGACGGCATCCCGTATCGAACGCTTCCGGGAACCGACCATCCGGCCGCGGGCTATTTCACGCGCGGCACGGGGCATGACGAAGAGGCGAAATACTCCGAAAATCCCGATGTGTGGCTGCGCAATCTCAACCGGCTCGCGCGCAAGCACGATACGGCACGCACGCTGGTCCCTCAGCCCCAGTGCGAAGATGCAGGGCATGCCGTCGGCATTCTTGCCTACGGTTCGACCCACCATGCAGTCGTCGAAGCGCGAGATTTGCTGCATGCGGCCGGCCTCGAAACCGATTACCTTCGCGTTCGCGCGTTGCCGCTTGCCGCCGAGATCGCCGAATTCATCGCCCGCCACGAAACCGTCTACGTCGTCGAGCAGAATCGGGACGGCCAATTATATGGAATCCTGCGTAACGAACTGTTGCCCGAGCATATCGCTCGCTTACGCTCGGTCAGGCATTACAACGGCGTTCCCATCGACGCGTCGGCGATCGTCGAGCCGCTTTTGGAATCCAAAAACCAACTCGCTCACGCAGGAGGTGCGCGCTCATGACCGCTTCGGCTCAGACGCTCAATATTATCGGTCTTGCGCGCGACGTGTACAAGGGCTCGCCGACGACGCTCTGCGCCGGTTGCGGCCATAACTCCATTACCAACCACCTCATAAAAGCGCTCTACGAATACGGCGTTCCTCCGCACCGTCTAGCGAAGATGAGCGGTATCGGCTGCAGTTCGAAGACGCCGGCATATTTCGTCGACCGGGCGCATGGGTTTAACGGGCTGCACGGCCGCATGCCGTCGGCTGCGACCGGGGCGAAGTTGGCCAACCGCGAATTGATGGTGTTGGGGATCAGCGGAGACGGCGACACGGCGTCGATCGGCCTCGGCCAATACTGCCATATGATTCGTCGAAATGTCGACATCACGTATATCGTTGAAAACAACGGCGTTTACGGTCTGACGAAGGGGCAATTCTCTGCGACCGCCGATGTCGGCTCGACGCTTAAACACGGCGGAACGAATGCCTATACGACGATCGACGTTTGCGGGCTGGCGATCGAACTCGGTGCAACGTTCGTCGCGCGGTCGTTTTCAGGCGACGGCAAGCAACTCGTACCCTTGCTTGAAGCGGCATTCGCGCACCGTGGAACGGCGATCCTCGACGTTATTAGCCCATGCGTAACCTTTAACGACCACGAAGGTTCGACCAAAAGTTACGCCTACGTCAAAGAGCATGACGTACTCCTCAACGCACCGGATTTTATTCACGCCGGTGAAGAGATCGTCGTCGATTACGAACCCGGCACGGTACAAGACGTCGCACTCGACGACGGCTCGCACCTGCTCCTGCGGAAACTCGACCGCGACTACGACGCAACCGATCGTCTCGGTGCGTTGCGCACCATTCACGAAAGCCGCACCCGCGGCGAGTTGGTTACCGGCCTGCTCTTCGTGAGCGGGGACGAGCCCGATCTCTGCGAGCGCGAGCGCATGCCGGCTCGACCGTTGCACGAATATAAAGAGGAAGAGCTCCGCCTGGACCGCGCAACCTTTGCTAAAATCGCGGGCGGAGCCTAACCGCTAGGGTTCCCGGCGCAGGCTCTCGGTGTTCTCGGCGATTCGAAAGACGGCGATGATAAATTCGAGATAGATTCGCGCGCCGATCGATCCGATGACGAAGATGATCGGGGTGAGGATGATATGCAGCAGGATACTGCCGAAACTCGGCTCCTGCGGCGGCCCGAAGAACGAATACGACGGAGCGAATGCGGAACCTAAATAGCTAAGCGACCCGATCGCGACTCCGACGAGTGCGAGAACGTAAATGATTTGAACGATCTTAGGAGTGATGAACGCGTGAAACGAAAGATCGTAGAGTGAGGACAGGAAGCCCTTTGCTGTAGTTTGATTCACGAAAGCCCTCCTAGGCGGCATAGAAAGTAGAAGAAAAAATGGCTTCGTGCGCCATTTTGCTTGACCTGCCGGCGTGCACGCGGCCGCCGAACATTCCGGAAAGGAGCGCGCCATGCCGATCGCCCAAGCTGCCGTCAATCATCTCTTGCAGGCGACAGCGCAGATACGGATGCTGCCGAACCCGGGGGGCTACACGGCGGCGAAAGATATTCCATTCGTAAGGGTCCGCGGTGCAGCCGAGGGGAGTTCGGCGGGCTTCGCCGACGCGCGCTACGCCGTCTCCGGAACGATGGGGCCGGAGTCGAATAAGATCGTGGCGTTGCCGCTGATGAGCGGCGGCAGCGGCGCCGATTTCACGGTCTTGCTCTTCGCCGCGGACGCTGCGGGAGTGCTTCGCTATGTCGGTAAAATCGACTGGGGCGGCGGGCATATCGGCGTCGCCATAACCTATGCAACGATCGTCGTGACCGAACCGATCTACGGTGCGAACGACGCGAATTGTTGCCCGAGTGCGTATCTCGTGGAGCTCTACCAAGTCCACGACGGAAAATTGAGGCGCGTAGGAAGCGCGAACGTGCCGAAACCGGGCTAGTCGACGCTTTCGCTGCGAGCGCGCTTACGCGCGGAAAAAATCGCATAAACCGGAAGGCCGCTTGCGATGATTCCCCAGCCGATGAGCGTGTCGGTGGGGGCCTTATAGAGCGCTCCGGCAACGATAGAAAAAGCGATCGCCGTAAAAAGTGCAGTGGAATACGGATGAAAGGGAACTTTCATGTAAGGCGGCGGCGCGCTATCGCGAGCATCGCGCGCCCGGATAACAAAGAGTGCGACGCCCGCGAGCATGAGAAAAAGAAAGTCGGCACTGGTGATATAGTTGAGCAGTTGATCGTAACTGCGCGATACAGTGAGCGTAATCACGATGATCGCTTGTATGATAATCGCGACGATAGGTGCGCCGGTCCGAGGATCGAGTTTTGCGAAGGCGCGGAAGAAGAGACCGTCGACGCCCATTTGGTAATAAACGCGTGGTGCGGTAAGAAGCTGATTGCTGACAAACCCGAGCAGCGATAGCGCAACGACGGCGCCGACGATCCGCTGCGCGATCGGCCCAAACGCCACGCGCGCGACGTCGGCGATCGGCGTCGTCGTTGCGGCGAGGCCGGCGATGCCGAGGGCGTGGATCAGCACGGCATTAATCGCAACGTAAATCGCGGTGACTCCAAGAACCCCAAGTGCGAGCCCTCGCGGAAGCGAGCGAACGGGATCGCGAATCTCGGCCGACACGTACGTGCCCGGCCCCCAACCGAGGTACGAAAAAAGCACCGGAAGCATGGCGACGCCGAGCAGCCCAAGCGACGGCTGAGGAGCGGCGGCCACGGAGACCGAGGGTGCGTGCGGAGCGGCAAGCGCAAGAACGATAAAAAGTGCAAATGCGAGAATTTTCGCAATCATAAAGCCATTCTGCGTATTTGCACCCGCCCGTACGCCTAAGGCGTTGATGGCGGTGAAAAGCAGCACCGCTGCAATGGCGAGCGCACCGAGGCTCTCCGGCGTCGAGACGATCCCCAACACCGGCGCGGCATAACCCGCAAAGGCGATTGCCGCCGAGGCCGCACCGCCGCTCATCGCAATGAAGAGCAGCATCCAACCGAAAACGAATGCCAGCGCGGGATGGAACGCATCGCGCAGATACGCGTAGAGGCCGCCGTCGAGCGGGCGCCGGGCGGCGAGTTCGCCGAGGACGAGCGCGCCTAAGAGCGATATGAGGCCTCCGAGCACCCACGCCCCGAGAATTGCAACCGGAGTACCAAGATCGCGCGCGACGACCGAGGGCGTGCGAAAGATTCCCGAACCGATGACACCGCCGATGGTGACGAGCGCTACATCGAGCGTCCCGAGCCGACGGCGCAGCTTCACGCGCCGGCGGAGGTTTGCAACAACGCGAGTTCTTTCGGCGGAGCGAAGGTAATCGCCGGTTCGCGTTCGCCGAAATCGACGACGACGGCGTCACCGACGAGTTCGCGGATTCGTTCGATGATGCGCGCCACGAGCGTCTCAGGCGACGATGCACCGGCGGTTACGCCGATGCGCGCGTGTCCGACAAACCATTCTGCGAGTAGCTGTTCGGTGCAATCGACGAGATAGGCGGCCGCGCCGATCTGCTCTGCGCATTCACGGAGGCGCTGCGAGTTCGAGCTGTTCTCCGACCCCACCACCACCACCACGCCTACTTCGGCGGCGAGCGCTTTCACGGCAACTTGGCGGTTCTGCGTGGCATAACATATATCGCTGCGTGCGGGCTCGCGAAGGGCGGGGAAACGCTCGCGCAGAGCGGCAAGAATCGCAACCGTATCGTCGAGCGAGAGCGTGGTCTGCGTGACGACGGCAACGCGTTGGGGATCGGGTACCGGGACCGCGAGTGCCTGAGCGACATCTTCGACTAAGGCGATTCCGCCGGGAACGTGCCCGAGCGTACCTTCCACTTCATCGTGGTTCCGATGACCGACGAGCAAAACGAAGTAGCCGTCTTTCGCAAAGCGTAATGCTTCGAAATGCACCTTCGAAACGAGCGGGCAGGTGGCATCGACGATGCGAAGGTTTCGCTCGCGAGCTTCGCGCTGAACCGTCGGCGAGACGCCGTGCGCGCTGAAAACCGCGAGCGCGCCGTTTGGGATCTCGTCGAGCCCTTCGACGAAGACGACGCCGCGCGCGCGTAAGCCCTCCACGACCTCGCGGTTGTGGACGATCTCGCGACGCACGTAGAGCGGAGCGCCGTGCGCTTCGATTAATTGCTCGACGATATCGATCGCGCGGTCGACGCCGGCACAGAAGCCACGCGGATTGGCCAGTAAAATCTCGGTCATAGGCGGATGGTACAGCCTACGCCCCCGGGTTCAGTAAGACCTTGATGGCGCGGCGCTGGTCCATGGCGGCGTAGCCTTCGGCGACGCGGTCGAGCGAGATCCGGCTATCGAAGACGCGTCCCGGGTGGATCTGCCCGGCGACGCAGGCCGCCGTCAACGTCTCAATATAGGCGCGCGCCGGTGCGAGCCCGCCCCGCAGGCTGAGGTTCTTGAGGAAAATGGAGCGAAGATCGGGGAGCTTCACGTTATGCGGAACGCCGACGAACGTGACCGTTCCGCCGGGGCGCGCAGCGGCAATCGCGAGGTTGAAACTCTCCTCGTTACCGACCGCCTCGACGATCGAGGGGGCACCGCCTTTGGTGATCTCGAGCAGGCGATCGAGCGTCTGCGGGTCGTGAGAGTCGAGGCAGTCGTCGGCGCCGAAATCGGCGGCGATCTTCAAACGTTCGGCATTATGTCCGACGGCGATTACGCGCGCGGCGCGATGGACGCGCGCTGCCGAGAGCACCGCACAGAGACCGACGGCGCCGTCCCCGACAACGACGACCGTGCCGCCGTTGCCGGCACCCGCCGTCGTCGCACCGTGATGGCCGGTCGCCATGACGTCGCACAGCGTCGCCGCATCGGCGAGCAACTCGTCGTTGTCGCGCATCGCTTCATGCATTACTGCAAGCGTTCCGTCGGCATACGGGACGCGCACGAATTCCGCTTGCGCTCCGTTTGCGTCTTCGCCCCAGAAGCTCCCATGTTCGCATGAGGTTTGCAAACCTTGCCGGCAATAGGCACACGTACCATCGCTGATTGCAAAGGGAGCGATCACGGCATCGCCCGGCTTGACGTTGCGCACGGCGGCCCCGACCTCTTCGACGATTCCGACGAACTCGTGGCCGGTCCGTTCGCCGGGTTCGCGTTCGACGACCCCGCGATAAAACCAGAGATCGCTGCCGCAGATCGCCGCACGCGTTACGCGAACGATTGCATCGGTCGACTCGCGCAGCGATGGGTCGGGAACGCTCTCGAGGCGCACGTCGCGCGTACCGTGATAGACGGTTGCTTTCATATCTTCACGGGACCCCCGGCGGCGCTCCGTGGTTGCACGGACGGAAAAACTTCGTCGGCGTTTGCCCTCACGATTGCGGTGAAACGCGCGCTTTGACGTAAGGGTGCGGCATGGTCGGAGCCGGCGATAATTTCGCGGCGCGCGTGCGGAGCGTTGCGAAGATAGCGCGATTCGTCGGAACGAAAGATCAGATCGTATTCGCCGTTGACGACGAGCAGAGGGCGATCGTAGGCGGCGATGGTATCGCTTTGTCGCATCCCGTGCACGGCCATCTCGCTCGTCGAATCGAGAACGCGAGGATCGAATGGAATGCGTTCGATCTCGCGCGCCCATTCGTCGCCGACGACGCCGCGCAACGAGAGCGATGCAATCGACTGGTAGAGCGGCCCGGGAAGCGCGCCCATCGCTTGCGCCATCAGGCGAAACGGCAGCCGTTTCCATCCATCGAAATCATAGGTTGCACCGGCGAGCAGTAAAGCGCGGCTCGCTTCGAGATGCTGCGAAAAATACGGCACCGCTACGAATCCGCCGAGCGAATAGCCGACGACGAGCGGTGGTGCGGCGCAAACTTCCAGTGCGGCTTCTAACGCAGCGCTGACGTGCGCGCGGTCGAAGGGCTCGTTCACGCGCCCGCCGTGCCCCGGCAGATCGATTGCAACGACGTAATAACGGTCGGCGAGGGCGACTGCGTGCCGTTCCCAGATCGCCTTCCCCAAGCGCAGCCCGTGGAGGAAGAGGATCGGGGGGCGGCCGCGCTCGCCATAAGCCGCGGTGGTGGAGACGTCGTTCATCTGCAAACAACCTGCGCGCCGCGCCTAGGTTTCGCCTGCATGCGGCGAATGAGGCGATCATGCAACCGATTCAAGCGCTCGCTCTTCTCCTCGCGTTTGCGCCGCAGCAGACGCCGACCGCGATTCCGACGCAGCCGCCGGTGATGGCGGCGCCGCCGCTGGCACCGCTACCCAGCGATACGCTGAATAACGGCCCTTGCCTCGATTCGCCGCGCTCCGTACCGCTGGTTCTGCAAGCCCCGGTGACGCTTGGGAACCAGATCGTGCGCATCGATAAAGTCGTCTCGACCGACACGATGATGCCCGGCGAGGTCATCGGCTTTCTCTACACGCTTCAGGATGGTACGACCTGGCTCGGACAGCGTACCCCCGATTACATGTCGGCCGCCGACTCG
This sequence comes from Vulcanimicrobiota bacterium, assembly GCA_027306845.1. GTDB lineage: Bacteria > Vulcanimicrobiota > Vulcanimicrobiia > Vulcanimicrobiales > Vulcanimicrobiaceae > JABEUX01. The sequence continues at coordinate 18,793 of DAHUYY010000008.1, forward strand.
CGGGCGATTAACCTCGTGCTCGCCGCCTCGCGGCTCCCGGCAGATACCGAGACGGCGTTCCCGCCGCAGATGCGCTACGGCGTGGCAACGCACTATCGGCAGTTCTTCCCGGTCCAGGTCCAAGCAAGCGCCCTGCCGGCACTTCGGGTGCGGATCGACCCGTGCGTGGCCTGGCCCTCCGGCCGTCAGCTGCCCGACCCGCGCCTCTGACCGGTTAGCACTTGATGCATCCGACTGCTAAAGGTATGGGTTAAGGGTGCAATGGAGTTTGTAATTCGCGGGCGATGCGGGCGTTTCGAACCGAACGCCGACGCCTTTCTCGACGAAGAGCGAGGGGCGCTCGTCGTCACGCTCGAGGTCGCCGGCGTCGCTCCCGAATCGCTGCGTTTGGCGGTCGAGGCGGATCGCCTGATGATCGCGGGCCGTCGCTTCGACACCTTACCGCAGCGTCGCGGCTCGTTCGTGCTCAAAGAGATCGCTTTCGGCGAATTCGGCCGAGAATTAAACCTGCCCGTCCCGGTCGATCTCGAGCGAACCTCGGCGACGTACCTCGACGGACTGCTCTCCATCGTGCTGCCCATCGCAGCGACCGCGTATATTCCGACCGCGCGCAACGACGTGCGGATCATCGTGCAAAGGATCGTCATCTAACATGGCCGCGAAAGCGAAACCCACCGTCCCCGCCGGGTTGCTCGGTATTCTGCCGTTGCAGGAAGCCGTGCTGTTCCCGAACACCGTTATTCCGCTTGCGGTCGTCAAGAAACCGGGTATCCGGCTCGTTGAAGAGGCAATCCGCGAAGGCCGCCCGATCGGGCTGACCGTTCTGAAAGATCGCGATATCGAAAACCCGGGGCCCGACGATGTCGAGCGCATCGGCACGATCGGCGTCATTCAAAAAATGCTGAAGGTTCCCGACGGTACGCTTCGCTGTATCGTTGCCGGGCAGTCGGTGTTCCGTATCGAGCAGTTCACGCAGAGCGAACCATATATGGTTGCGGCATACACGGAACTGCCCGATAAAACGGTCGAAAATGAAGCGCGCGTTGCGATGCATCGCAACCTTGCCGGGCTCTTCCAGAAGCTTCTCTCGTATTTGCCGCAGGCGCCGCGCGAGATGGAGATGGAAGTTCAAAATATCACCGATTCCAACGTCTTGACCTATTTCGTCGCGTCGACCATGCGCTTGGAGACCGCAGAACGCCAGGCCTTACTCGAAGAACGCGATACCGCCAAACGGATGCGTAAACTCACGATGTTGCTCACCAAAGAGCTGGAAGTCGTCGAGCTCGGGCATAAAATTCAGGGCGATATTCAACGCGAGATGGACAAGAATCAACGCGAATTTTACCTGCGCCAACAACTACGCGCGATTCAAGAAGAGCTTGGCGAGATCGATCCGCAGCTTGCGGAATTGAACGAGTTAAAGAAAAAGCTCGATGAAGCGAAGTTGCCCGAGGAAGCGCAAAAAGCCGCCGAGCGAGAGCTCGATCGCCTCTCGAAGGTGCCTCAGGCGAGCCCTGAATACAGCGTCATTCGCACCTATCTCGATTGGCTCGTTCAGTTACCGTGGAATATCGAAACCACCGACGCAATCGATATCCGCAAGGCGCGGGAAATTCTCGACGAAGACCATTACGATCTTGAAAAAATTAAAGACCGCATCGTCGAATATCTTGCCGTCGGCAAATTGAAGAACCGCCTCAGCGGCCCGATTCTCTGCTTCGTCGGCCCTCCGGGCGTCGGCAAAACCTCGTTAGGGCAATCGATAGCCCGCGCTATGGGGCGCAAATTCGTGCGCCTTTCGGTCGGCGGCGTTCGCGACGAAGCCGAAATTCGCGGCCACCGACGCACCTATATCGGCGCGATGCCGGGAACGATCGTGCGTGCAATTCGCGATGCCGGAACGCGCAACCCGGTTATGATGATCGACGAGATCGATAAGGTGGGTTCCGATTTTCGCGGCGACCCGCAATCTGCATTGCTCGAGGTGCTCGACCCGGAACAGAATAAGGGATATCGCGACCACTATCTCGATCTGCCGTTCGACCTAAGCCAAGTGCTCTTTGTCTGCACGGCAAATTCCCTCGATACTATCTCCCCGCCGTTGCGCGATCGCATGGAAATTATCCAACTCTCGGGTTACACCGAATTTGAAAAACTCCAAATTGCCAATCGCTATTTGCTCAAAAAACAGCGCCTCGCCAACGGAGTGAAAGAGACGCAATCGCAGATTAGCGATACGGCATTGCGGGCGATCATCAACGACTATACGCGCGAGGCCGGCGTTCGCAATCTCGACCGCGAGATCGGCACCGTCTTCCGCAAAATCGCGCGCAAGGTCGCCGAGAACTCGCGCTATAAGACGCGGGTAAAACCGGAGAGCTTGGTCGAGTATTTGAAGAAGCCGCGCTTCTTCAACGAGGTAAAGAAGCGCGTGGCCTCGGTCGGCGTTGCGACGGGCATGGCGTGGACGCCGGTCGGCGGCGATATTCTCTTCATCGAGACGCAGGTGATGCCCGGAAGCGGCAAGGTCGTTCTGACGGGGCAACTCGGCGACGTGATGAAGGAGAGCGCGCAGGCTGCGGTTTCCTTCCTACGCTCGCGTTCGTCGGAGCTCGGCCTCGCCGAAGACTTCTTTGCCAAGCACGATATCCATATCCACGTGCCGGCGGGTGCGACGCCGAAGGACGGCCCGTCGGCGGGCATCGCGCTGGTTACCTCGATTGCCTCGATGCTGACCGGCAACAAGGTCGATCCGAACCTCGCGATGACCGGAGAGATCACCTTGACGGGTCAGGTGCTGCCGATCGGCGGCTTGAAAGAGAAGGTTCTCGGCGCGCGTCGTGCCGGAATTTCGAAAGTGCTTTTGCCGAAACGGAATGAGGTCGATCTCGACGACATTCCCGATGAAGTGCGGACGCAAATGACCTTCGTATCGGTCGAGGAGCTCTCCGAAGTGCTCGCGCACGCTCTCGGTAAACGCATCATCGCTCCGGTGCCGCTCGGAAACGAGAGCCTCAAACGCAACGGTATCGTCGTTCCAATGCCGAAGCGCGGCGTCGGGAAGCGCTCCGCTGCTGCACGCGGCCGAGCGAAAGCGACACCGCGCCCGGCTTCGCGGGCCTAACCTACCCGATCGCCGAGGAGCGGCGACGCAACGGCATCGCCGAGGAGATGCGCGAGCTCGTAGGCCGGCGCGGCCTGGAGTTCGCGCATTACGGCACGTGAATAGGTGCGATATTCGTGCAGCGCTCCGAGACGGTCGTGAGCGATGAGGTGCGAACGGATGAGGACGCTCCACGCACGTTCGTCACATTCATCGAAGGCGAGTGCTCG
>DAHUYY010000090.1 GCA_027306845.1 Vulcanimicrobiota bacterium
AACGACAGCGCCGCCGGCTACACCTATTCAACGCCAAGCGGCGCGCTCTCGCTGAGCGCCGAAGGCGTCATCGCCGACCACGCCGGCCTCCGCGACGTGACGACCGGATACGGCCTTTCGCGCATCAATCGCCATTCGGGCGAAACGACCGCTTTGGAGTTCGCACACGAACGAAACAGCGTGACGGGCGCCGCAAACGATTTCAATTTCGAAGAAGGTATTCGCAACGAACATTTCACCGCCGTCGGCTTCTACCGCGACACGAGCCCGGGGTACGCACCCGTCGATGGATACACGGCGACGAACGATGCGCGTGGGCTCGGCGCAGAACTCGGATACAAGGGCACCGGGTCGCTCCATAGTCCGATTCTCTCCTACAGCGCGAATCTCGGGCTCGATCGTTATCTCGCCTACGACGGAAGTGTGCGCGAGGCCGACATTAACGGATTTTTTAACGTCCAGCTGAAAGATCTTATTTCGGTGCAAGGGTTTGCCGGGCCGAGTGAACTGCAAGTCGCACCGGGCGAGATCGACTGGTTCAATCGTCGGAGCATTGCGATCGGCTACCGCGAGGGAACTCCGAACCCGGCGAGCGTGAGTTATTCATGGGGGCCGTTTGCGGGTTTTTACGTCCAGCAATTACAGTCCTCATACGCACGTGCCCTCGGTGCGTATGCCATCTCTTTCGACTATGACGGTAACGAGGAACGCCCTTCGATCTACGCTCCAATCTCGAACAGTCAGTGGCTTCGTCGATTCGTTTTTTCGCGCTCGTTCGGCAAGAACGCGACGATCGGCCTCGCCTTTCGAGCGATCAATGGAACCGGTGGATTCGCCGAACCGGGCAATAACGTTTCGGCGCTCTTCGAAGAACGATTCCGAAATCAAGATCTTCTCTACGTCGAATACGGAACGTCGGCGGCAACGCAAACGATCGATCGGTTGATCGTAAAGTTCGTCTTCCATGCCGGCGGGAGCACCGGAACCTAAGGAGCGTTTCAGGGCTCCGGAAGAACGGCGGTCGCCTCGATCTCCAGGCGTGCACCGGGCTCTAAGAGCCCGGCGACGACGATCAACGTCATCGCCGGATAGAAATTGCCGAATATTTCGCGATAGATTTCGCCGAGCGCGCGCGTATTCGTCCGGTACTCCTCCGCGTCGAGGACGTACCAGGTCATGCGGATGAGGTGCTCGGGTGCGCCGCCTGCCGTGCGAAGAATCGTCGCGACGTTTTGCAACGCTTGCGCGGCCTGTCCGAGAAAATTGTCGGAGGTCATTTGCCCGCGCTCGTTCCAACCGACCTGGCCGGCGATCGCCAGCCAGCGTCCCGAGGCGAGCACGCCGTTTGAATAGCCGCGAGGAGGATCCCATCCCTCGGGGGCGATGCGCTCGCTCACGCGGGCTCTCTTTCGGGCAGGCGCACGCGCAGAAGAAGCGTCGCGCCGAACGCAACGGCGAGGTTGATCAGCACTGCGTAGACGGCGATAAAGCCGACGAGGCCGAACGCCCCGATATGGATCGCGACGAGCGGAGAGAAGCCGTCGCTCACGGCAAACCATGTCGCTGCAATCATTCCAATAACCCATCCGGCGAGCAGTGCGCGCGCGGGCATCGACCGGGAGTGGAGCCCAAAAAATATCGTCGGAGCGGTTTGGAGAACCCACGCTCCCCCGAGAAGCTGAAAGTAGATGGCGAACTTGACGTTCATGTAGAGGACGAGCAGAAGGGAGAGCGCGCAGAAAGCGAGCGTTAACCATTTCGTCGTAGCGGCATTCGAACTCGGTATCTTTCCGGAGATCGGTGCGACGACGTTGCGAACGAAAAGATTCGCGGCTCCGAGTGCCATAATCGAGGCAGGGACGAGCGCGCCGATAACGATCGTAGCGTCGGCGAGCCCGGCGAACCACGGTGGAAAGAAACGCGCGAAGAGAATCGGCACGATTTCGTTCGGCGGGGCGTGAATGCCGGCGGCGAGGGCGGCGAAGCCCAGAAGGGCGATGATGCCGAGAAGGATCGAATAGAGCGGCAATAAGGCGGCGTTGCGGCGCACGACGTCGGCGCTCTTCGCCGAGAGCAGCGACGTAATGGCGTGCGGATAGAGAAAGAGCGAGAACGCCGAACCGAGAGCGAGCGTTGCGTAGGCAAACTGCATCTGCGGTGCAACGAGCAACGGTTGCCGATGGAGAGGCGTGCGCAGAGCCTTTCCGGCGGCGGCGAAGATCGAATGCCATCCGCCGAGTGCATGCGGGATGATCGCAATTGCGGCGATGATGGTAGCGTAGATCAAAATATCTTTAAAGACCGCTATCGTTGCCGGTGCGCGCAGGCCGCCGAAATAGGTGTAGGCGGCGAGCAGCGCAAAAGCGACCGCGAGCGGCATCGCGCCGCCGCCGATTGCGACGAAGCCGCCGAGTTGGGAGAGCACCGCTTTCATGCCCACGATCTGCAGGGCGATGTAGGGCAGCGCGGCGAGCACGCCGGTTGCGGCGATAGCGATCTCAAGCGTCCGGCTCCGATAGCGGCCGCGCACGAAATCACCGACGGTCATATAGCCGCGTTCGTGCGCGATGCTCCAAAACCGCGCGAGGAAGAGGAAGACGATTGGGTAGGCGATCGTGGCGTAGGGGACGGCGAAAAAGCCGAGTGCGCCGACGCCGTAGACCAACGCCGGAAGTGCGACGAACGTATAGGCCGTATAGAGGTCGCCGCCGAGGAGAAACCACGAGAGCAGGGTCCCAAAGCGCCGCCCGCCGAGCGCCCATTCTTGAAGGTCGCGCAGGTCGGCGCTCTTCGTACGCGTTGCGGTGAAACCGAGCGCGCTCGCAGCGAGAACCAAGATCGCAAAAACCGTGACGGTTACGTTCATCGGCCGCGCACGCGCGTCGCCAGATAGACGACCCCAAGCAGCATCGCCGTCAAGAGTACCCAGGCAAGTTGGTACCAGTAGAAAAATGGAATACCCGCGAAGAGCGGATCGATCCGGTCGTAGATCGGAACGTCGAGCAACGCGATGAAGGGCAGTGCGAGCAGCAAGTACCATGCGCGGCGAGCCATCAGGGCAGCGCCTTCGCGCTAATGTTCGATATCTCCGGCTCGCTGCGCCCAGACCTCGGCGACCGAAAGGTGGCCGAGTAAGGTGGCGATGGCGAGCCCGAGCAACGAGATCGCCGCGCCGACGAGTTGGTGCGGCGCAAAATGCGCGTGTAAGAGCGGTACCGAGAGTACTCCGGAAACGATGGGAACCAAAAAACTAAAGAGTGCGACGCGCGCCGCGCCGATTTTTGCGATGCCGGTGCTCCAGACCGGGTAGGTGAGCACGATGGGAAAGATAACGGCAAAGGCAAAGACCTCCCAGACGACGCTCGGCCAGAGCGTCGGCGGATCGGCGATAAGTGCGGGAATTCCGGCGGGAAGGATCATCGCGGTACCGATGAGGAGTGTGGCGGCGAGCAGGGCGACCGGGTGATAGCGCGGCGCCAACTTGGCGCTAATAACGTTGAAACCGGCAAAGGTCATCGCAGCGAGCATCGTCAGTGCATCGCCGCTGCGAAAGGTTGCATGACCCGCGAAGGCTCCCTCAAAGACCGCGATGCCGAGCATGGCGATTCCCGCGCCGATCCAGCGCGCGCTGCGAACGCGCTCCCAACGAAGAGCGACCAAATAGAGCATGGTAAAAATCGGCGTACTACTGCCGAGTAACGAAGAGGCGAAGGCTGTGGTGTGGGCGAGCCCGATCACCCAAAAATACTGATAGATGCCGAACCCGCACGCCCCGCTCGCCAACAAGAGCAACCAGTCGCGACGTTCGAACGTGAGGCGCGCGCCGGAGATGCGAACCCATAAAAGTGCGAGCGGAGCCATCGTCGAGAAGCGGAGCGCCGTAAAGGCAAGCGCGTTGACGTGCGAGACGGCAATTTTCACCAGAACGGTGTTGAGGCCCCAAACGAACACGACGTACAGCAGGCCGAGATAGGTCGGCAGGCGCTTTTCCACGATAGCGCGCATCATTCGTCGCGATGGAGCAGGTATCCGGCGAAACAGTCGAGCGCGACGGCACCGGCCTCTGGTTCGAACGACGCGGCAGAGGAGCGCGGCACGTGCTCTTCGCTCACGGATGGATCGGTTCTCGCCGCATGTGGGATGCAACGATTGCCAAGCTCGATCTCGCGCGCTATACCATCTATCGCTTCGACGCGCGCGGATGCGGCCGAAGCGATCGCCCGACCGACGGGCATACGCTCGAAGAATACGCAGCCGACTACGAAGCGATACTCGCGCGCATTGCCGCGCCGGTGACGATCGTCGCCCATTCGATGGGCGGGCGCATCGCACAGTATCTCGCCGCGCGGGCGCACCCGTCGATCGAGCGAATGCTGCTGGTCGCTCCGGGCTCGGCTCGTGGAACGCGCGGCAGCGGGCGACACCGCGAACTCGCGCTCGAAGCATTCGGTTCGCGTAAACGCATAACCCGTTTTGTCGCCGCCGCCATGCGGCGCAGCGTCGACGACGCAACGCGCGATGTGTTGATCGACGATGCGTTAATTGCTTCGCGCGAGCATTGGTTCGGCTGGTACGATTCCGGACGCGCGCTCGATTTTCGCGACTCGCTCGCGGGCGTCGCCGTCCCCACGCTCGTCCTGGCCGGTGCGAGCGATCCGCTGGCGACCCTGCCGCGACTGCGCACCGATTGCGCCGATCTTATCCCCGGAAGTATTTTCGTCGTGCTGCGCGATTGCGGACATAATATTCCGATCGAAGCACCGAGCGAACTCGCGGGCGCAATCGATCGTTTCGTGCCCTAACCGCCCCTACTGCGGCCACGGAGATGCTGCAGCCGACGGCACGCTCTCCGGCGTGCTCCACACGTTTCCGGAGATGCTGGCGCCGCTCCGTATATTTCGGTAGAGAACGTCGACGAGCGTTCCTGGAGCGAGTGCGCTAGGTGCGAGACCGCCGCTCTCGGCATCACCTTCGTAGGTAGCGTACGGCGGCCGAGCAAAGGTCCGCAAGAGCGCCGTGCGTGTTGCAATTGCCGCGAGCCTCCCGGCTCCGTCGGTCACCACGGTGCGCAGAGAGACGAGGATCCTCGCCTCGCCGATAAGCGCGTTGCTTTGCAGGATACTCTCGCTGCCGCCCGGGCGAAGCGTTACGCTTGTCGTCGAGCGGAGAGCGCACGGCGTCGCGCCGATTGCGGCGCAACTCGCGATCGCCGAAATCGGCAAGAGCGGATCGCTTCCGCTTGCGATTCGCGATGCAATGCTCGCCTGCACGAGAACGGGCGCCGCGCCGAGTGCGTTGCGGGCCGCCGCGCGAGCTGCGTGGAGCGATTCCGAGCGTGCGAGCGTGAGGGCAAGGACGGCGAAACTCTCTGCGATCGCCAGAGCGATTGCGGCGAAGAAGAGCGCGCGAAGGAGCGTCATGGTGCGCCGAAGGGAGCTGCGACGAGCGATGGAGCGGTGAGGGTGCTTCCCGGGGGCGGCATGCGTCGTTCGACCACGAGCGTCGCATCGCGAACGAGCGTTCCGGCAGCGGTATCGGCACCGGCACGAACGCGGACGGAGAGCCCGCCGCCGGCGAGCGTTTGCAGAGAGAGCGCGAGATTCGCGGAGAGCGGCGTGCCGACCGGCATCGGAATGCTCGTCGCGATGCTGTTGGGCGCAAGCATGGAGCCGTCGTATTTTACCGCATCGGCAGCGATGCGGACCTCCTCGCGTGCCGCAGCAGCGAGCGCGTCGGCGGTCGCGGTGTTTGAAAAACTCGTGCTTTCACGAACGACGCCCGCGCCGACCGTCGCGAGCACCAGCGCGATGAGCCCCGCGGCGACGACCGTTTCTAATGCGGTAAAACCCATCTCGCGGCCGCTCACCTCCGAAGCGGTTCCCACGTCGCGACGCGATGCGACCTCTCTCTCTAAGAAGAGCGGCGATTTCCCCACTGCTGGACCGGTCGTTCGAACCAGTAGGTGAGTGCGGTCGCGATCGCTACCGCGAGCAGCATCGCCGCTATCGTAAATTCGCGCTGCCAGAGCGGGTCGTACTGCGGCGTACCGAGGTATTGGGGGACGTGATAGAAGAGCAGCTCTCGCGCGACCATTTGATGGTAGAGATAGAGTGCGTAGGAGATCGCACCAAAAAAGACGAGCGGGCGATTGGCGAGCAGCCGCTGAAGCGGGCGCGGCGAGAGCAACGCGCCGAACGCAATCGCCGCAAATGAGAGCGCCAAAAGATCGCGATGGGTGGCGCTCCAAACCGCGGCCCACTGATTGGCGAAGCGAAATGCGTAGAGCGACTGGAGCAGTGCGATCGAGGCGAGGGTTCCGGCGGTGAAGCCGGCGACGCCGACGGTCGATCGCAGAGGCTCGTTCCAGCGAGCGTGCGCTTCGAGAAAAAGCGACGCGGTCAACATTCCAATGGCGAAGCAACTCAAAAATGCCGGCAGATCTTGGTCGAGGTTGACGATGCCGGCATGCGCGCAACATGCCGCTGCATGGAGGCGCCACGCCAGCGAGATCGCGACGCTCGCGGCAACGGTCAGCCAGCGCGCGCGGCGGAAGCACCACCACATCAGCGGAAAGATCGCGTAAAACTCGACCTCGACGGCGAGCGTCCAGAGAACGCCGTTGATCGCCCCCGAGCTCGCCGGGAACCACGTGTGGATGAAGAGGAGGTGGGTGAGCAGATCCGCTGCGACGCCGGCTCCACCCTGCCGCGCGGCATAGCCGATAGCGTAGGCGACGGCGATGGAGAGCATGTAGGAAGGAACGATCTTCCAAAAGCGGCGCAGATAAAAATGACGCCAGGAGGGCGGCGCGCTCCCGGTGAGTGCGGCTCGCGCAAAGGGTAAGGCGATTACCGTGCCGCTGAGAAAAAAGAAGAGGGCGACGCCGACAAAGCCGGTCTCGGGCAAAAACTCGAGTTGCCGGAGTGGAGCCGGGAGCCACGAGATCTCCCAGACGTGATACCAAAGGACGAGCAGTATGGCGACGCCGCGGAGGCCGTCGAGAACGTCGAGACGCGGAGGCGGCGCTGCGGGCGGGCGCAAAATTATGTATTAACCTATTGACACAGAATTGCAGTTTGTATTATGATAGTAACACAATAAACGAGGTTCGGGTCCGTTCCGTCCCTCGATCCCTCATTCCCTTTTAGGAGCGACGAAAAACGCGTGAATATCGAGATCCTTATCGAACGGCACGTCGTCGCCGCGTTCGCACTTTTTGCGGGCGGTGTGTATGCGATGGCGGCGATTCGTACGCGGCGCTGCGATACGCACTCCTCGTCGGCGCGTGTTGCCTTTGCAATCGCTGCGTTTGCAATCGTCGCATTGGTCGAGTTCGGGGCGATCGAACCGGTGATCGGATATTCGCTCTCCGTTCTGGGGATGGTGTCGGTAACGATCGTCGATCGGCTTCGCTCGGCGCGCCTGCGCCGACGACGTGTAGCCGGGCTTGCACCGCGATCCGCAATCGAGATCGTTCCGGCGCTTTGGATCCTCGTTGCACTACTCTCGAGCCTCACCCTC
>DAHUYY010000091.1 GCA_027306845.1 Vulcanimicrobiota bacterium
ACAACGATGCCGTCTGCTTCGCGCAGAATGTGGATTTGAATCGCTCGATCGCCCGGTGAATATTTTATGGCGTTGTCGATCAGGTTCGAAAATATCTGAACGAGCCGGTCGCCGTCGCCGGTTATATTCGATGCTCCGTCGGCCGTAATTTCAATTTTTCGCCGATCGACGTATCGCACGGCAAGGTCGCGCAAAAGCGATTCGATATCGACCTCACCGAGCGAAAGAACCAACTCGTTGCGTTCTAAGCGCGAGAGCGCGAGCGTGTCGTTTGCAAGATTTGCAAGATCGAGCGCTGCTTGCTTCATCGCCTGGGTAAAAGAACGCTGCTCGTCGGTGAGGTTGCCGACTTCGCCAAGCAAATCGGCGAACCCGACGATCGTGGTAAGCGGACTGCGAAAATCATGGGCGAGCATTGCAATGAGGTCGCTCTTCGTTCGGCTTAGTTCGTAGATCGCGTTCCGCCGACGCTCGACCTCGCTATAGAGCGCAGTATTTCGCACCGCCACCGATACAAATTGGGCGAAAAGGTCGACCAAGAAGAGATCGCGCCGTTCGAAAGGGCGCATTTCGCGATGGAGCCGCAGGATGAGGTCGGAGCGGTCGCTACGCCCGATACCCACGGCAATATCGAAGCGATCGTCGGAGATTATAAGCCCGTGTTCTTCTTGTAGCCGACGCGCCAACTCGCAAAGAAAGGGCTCTTCCTCCGTGGAAAGCGGCCTACTGCTATCTCTCACCTCGACGACGTTCCCGTTGCCCAATTTGGCGAGAATGCGCCCGTCGCTCCGAGCACCGCTTCGGCTCCCGACCCGACGAATTCAACTAGCCTGCGGCCATCGAGCGCGGCGACGATCTCGCGCGACGAGCGCGCGAGGGCTGCTAAACGTTCGTTTTGTTCTTCGAGTCGCGCGGTCTCTTCGACTTCTTCGCTGATATCGCGCTCGACGAAGACCCAATGCGTGACGCCTCCGCGAACATCTCGGATCGGGGTGCAAGAACGGAGCGCCCAAAAACCACTTCCGTCACGGCGATAGGCCACCACCTGTTCGCGTGCCGATAACCCGGCGGCGATCGCCTCTCGCAGGCGCCGCATGCCGTCGTCATCCGGCATTGCAAATCGAAAGTCGTCGAGCGTGCGCCCGACAGCATCTGCGGGGCGCCACCCGGTCACACGCTCGAAGGCGTCATTCATATAGATCAGTCGAAGCTGTCCGCTTTTTTCGTCGACCTCAAAAATCCGCAGCATCTCGGCGGTCTCGTTCATCGCTCGTGAAAGCAAATCGAGACGGCGTCGATAGCCGACTTGTTGGCTGATATCGGCCGCGATAGCGAGGACCTTTTGCTCGCCGTCGACGCCGCTAATATCCGCGCGTAACTCGACCGGAAACGACGTTCCGTCGCGACGACGCGCCTGCGTCTCGGCCACCCAAGCCTGGCCGCTGCGCATGGTTTCGACGGCCGCCATCATGCGCGACTCAGACAAACTGTCGTAGAGTTCGGCGATATGTTTTCCGATGAGTTCGCGGTGGTCGTACCCAAGGTGTTTCGCAGCGCCTGCGGATGCAAAATTTATTTTTAAGTTCGTTGCATCGAAGGTCAGCATATCGAGCTGCGCGGATTCGAAGAGATTATAAAACTCACGGCGCGCATCGAGCACCGCCATAACGGCGTGCGAGAGCGCCGTCAAGGCATCGCGCTGGCCATCGGTTAAGGTGCGCGGCTTTCGGTCGATAACGCAGATCGTTCCCAGGCGCGCTCCACCGGGTGCGATGAGCGGGAAGCCGGCGTAAAAGCGAATCCCCGGGTCACCGGTAACCAGCGGATTCGCGCTGAAACGATTGTCCGTACTTGCATCTTCGATCTCTAATGTCGTAACACGATCGTCGAGTGCATAGGCGCAGAACGCCTGATCGCGCGGCGTTTCGCGAACCGTTAACCCGCGTTGTGCCTTAAACCACTGTCGGTTTTCGTCGACGAGGCTGACCAGCGCGATCGGCGTGTCCGCGAGCTCCGCCGCGAGGTTCACGAATGCATCGAAAATCGCTTCGTCGCCGGTATCGAGCACCTGGTACGATTCGAGGACCTTTAGGCGCTCGCGCTCCCGATCTGCGCTTAATGGATACGGGCTGCTCATCGGGCGATCGTTTCGTCGAGATATTCGCGCAACGAACGGTTAAACGCATCGGGTGCGTCGGCGTTAGCGACGTGCCCCGCACCGGCAAGCTCGACCAAACGCGCGCCGGGAATTCCTACTGCGATCTCTTCGGAGAGCACGCGCGGCGCGATGCCGTCGCGCTCGCCGACAAGAACGAGCGTCGGAATTCCGATCGCTTCGAGATCACCGCGATAATCGCCGGTCCAGGTGGCACGCGTCGCCGCTTCGTAGGAGGCGCGGCTCTTGCACGCCATCTGCTCGATCGTTTCGCGCTCGCGCTCCGGCGGGAGCCCGAGTTGCATGGTACGAGCGCGAGCGAACGTCTCCATATCACCGGCCGCGTCGACGGCGGCGAGTATGCGCCGGACGTAGTTCTCCGCATCGGGATACTTCGCAAAACTCCCCACCAGCACCAATCCGGCAAGCCGCTCGGGAATCCGTCGCGCGAGTTCGAAGGCGACGACGCCGCCGAGGCTGCAACCGACGATCACCGCTCGCTCCGCGGCGATCGCATCGAGCGCGGCGATTGCATCGAGCGCGTAGCCTGCGCGCGATATCGCCGTCGGCGTGGGGTCGGGAACCGCTCCATTCCCACGTAACTCGAGCGCTGCGCAGCACGCATACGATGAGAATGCGAGCAGTTGCTTGTCCCAAATCGCCGCCGTCGAACCGACGCCGTGAATGAAGAGTATCGCCGGGCTCGAAGGCCCGGCGATACGAAGGCCGCTCTCGACGCCATCCTCGCCGCGAAGCGAGAGAACCCGAATCCGAGCAGTCTCACCCATCGCGTCGCGGTCTTTCGCGGCGTTTAGACCGCTGCGGACGAGAGCGCGAGTTTTTCCATCATGGCACGGTTGAATTGCGGGAGATCCTCGCCCCCGCGCGTGCTGATGATGTTGCTATCCTGAGCGGTCGGTTGATCGCGATAAAGGCCGCCGGCATTGCGAATATCGTCGGCGATCGAATGCGCGCCGGTCAGTTGACGCCCACGCAACAACTGCGCCGAAATCAGCACCTGTGCGCCGTGCCCGATCGAGAAAATCGGCTTCTTCGCCGCATCGAACTCGCGAACGAACCGCTGCACCTCCGCATCGGCGCGAATGCGGTCGGGAGAGAGCCCGCCGGGAACGAGCAACGCGTCGAAATCCTCCGCGGTGCAGTCGGCAACGAGTTCCTCGGCCTTCACCAGGATACCGTCGTCGAGCCCCCGCTTTCCGCGGATGCGGGCACGTGCTCGCTCGTCGATGCCGACGATCGTCACGATCGCACCGGCCTCTTCGAGCGCGCGGCGCGGCTCGGTTAAATCCATCTCTTCGAATCCATCGCCCACGAGCGCGGCGATACGTTTACCTTGAACTCCTTGCATGGCAGGGGCGGTTCGCGCTGGAGGGTGCGAACCTCTGCTTTCCGGAGCTAAAGCGTCCCGCCGGTCGCCTGAGAGGCGATGCGGAGCAGATAAGTGAGCTCGACTTCGATGCGGCCGAGCGCATCCAGCAGGGGGTCCTCTCCCAGCGCATTGAGGATCGGGTTCCGTTTCGTCATGTCACCCTCGGGCACCGCATGGCGCGGATTGATTTCGCGCATGTAGATGCGGGCGTCGTACCGGAGTTGTCCTTCGGGGAGAAAGAAGAGCGGATCGAGCCCGAAGGCATAGACATCGAGCGAGAGGAGCGCGCTCTTCTGCATGAACTCGATCGGACGAAGCCTCAACGCATGAGCGAGCCGAGCGAGCACGCTCGGCCCGACCCTCCGAGTGCCTGCGTAGAGCTCCTCAAGTTCCTCGCGCGTCAGAGCGAGCACATCGATAAGCTGGGCATCGTCGACGCCGCGCTCGCGTGCGAGCGCCTGCAGTGCGCCCCCGAACGTCGGCCCACCGGCCGTCCCGAGGCGCGCGTCCCAAACCGGTATTTGCTGATTCACTCTTCAATAGGTTCCTCGCCAACCCATATCCGACCCTCGTCGACGAAAATCGCAAACCGCACGACGCGAGCGAAATCACCTAACGTCATGTAACCCGTTCGCACGTCGAAGCGCCATGCGTGCCACGGGCAGGTGACGACTCCTCGCTCCACGCTTCCTTCGGCGAGCGGGCCGCCTTGATGCGGGCACGCATTCTCCAACGCGAAGAGTTCGCCATCGACATCGAAGATCGCCACCTCATAGGCACCCACGTTTCGCACGATCGCCGAATTGCGCTCGAGTGAGGAACGATCGGCGACGCCGATGAAGCCGTCGCGCATCAGCCGAAAAGTGCGCGCGTAAGGCCGCCGTCGACCGAGATCGTTTGCCCGGTAATATACGAGGCACGCTCGCTGCAGAGAAACGCTACGACCTCCGCGAGCTCATCGGGCGAGCCGACGCGTTGCATCGGTACCTCGCTGCGCGCGGCCGATTCCAGCGCTTCATCGCTTCCGTAAAGCGCACGCAGACGGTCGGTGAGAAAACGTCCGGTCGCAATACCGTTGATGGTAATTCCCGCCGCGGCGACATCGTTGCTCGCAGTTTTGAGCGCCGAAACGAGCGCCGTGCGAAAGACGTTGGAGAGCGCGAGATTGCCGATCGGTTGTTTCACGCTCGTCGAGGTGAGCGCTACGATGCGCCCCCATCGACGCTCTCGCATGAGGGGAATGACGGCATACGCAAGCGCGAGCATCGGACGCAACACCGTGCGATAGCCGAGATCCCAGTCATCGAGCGCTAATTGTTCGAAGCTGCCGGGCTTTGGTCCGCCGCCGTTGGCGACGAGAATATCGATACTGCCGAACGTCGAACCGACATCGTCGATCAATCGAGCGCGTTCGCCATCGTCGTTCAAATCGCAAGGAAATGCGCGTGCATCGAATGCGCCGGCGGCACGAGCCTGTGCGGCTATCGTTTCCAATGCCTCGCGACGACGCGCGGCGACCGCTACGATATGCCCTTCGCGTGCGAGCGCGAGGGCACACGCGGCGCCGAGGCCGCCGCTGGCGCCGGTCACCAACGCGACGCGTCGTGCCGAGCTCATCGGAGCACGCTATTCATAGGGCACGCCCTTCGCTCGACGGTCGCGCAAGGCTTCGAGATACCACGTGAATTCTTCGAGAAACGAGCGCGTCGAGGTCCGTACGTACTCGGCGTGCGGTACTCCATTTTCGTCGAACGTTTCGGCAACGTTGCCGAATGGGAGCAGCGACGGAATCGTGATCATGCCTTGCTCGGGAAGGGTCGCGCGTAGCTGCATCGCCGCACGCACTCCCCCGAAGCGGCCGTTTGAATAAGTAACGAGCCCTGCGGGGCGCCAAAAAAATTCATTCATAAAATGGTCGAGCATATTTTTAAGCGCAGGCGGAATGCCGTGATTGTACTCACCGGAGACGATGAGAAAGCCGTCAACACTGCGGAAGATTTCAGCGAGTCGTTCCATAACCGCAGGCGCGCTGCCGCGTTCGTACTCTTTATACATGCGGTCGAGCAGCGGCAGGCGATATTCCAGCGGATCGACCAGCACGCCGGTATCGCCGCGCTCTTTTAAGGCGTCGAGCAAGAAACGCGCGACGCGCAACCCTTGCCGTTCGCTGCGCACCGAACCGTAGACGACGGCGACGTTATTTCCCATCTCGCTGCAGCCGCTTCGTTTATCGGTCCGGCCGAGCCTGGTTCATCGAGGGCGTATCCCAGAAAACGAGTTCGGCGCCCTCCGAGCGAATCGTCGCTTCGAACGGGCCTTGCAAACGCAGCGAATCGCCGGCCTTCAAGCTCTCACCCGCGACCTCGCACTCGCCGCTTGCGACGAAGAGAAAACCGTAGCGATCGGCTGCGAGCGAAAGCGAGAGCGGAGCGCCTTCGACGCGCGCGACGTAGCACGTTGCATCCTGCCAAATCGCGATCTGCGAATCGACGCCGCGTTGTCCGGTCGCGATCGGCAACCAACGGTTCAAGCGTTCTGCGCGCGTGTAATCGACCTGGCCGTAACGCGGCGCGAGATTTTTCGCATGCGGCATCACCCACATCTGCACGAGATGCACGGGGCGTTCTTTGGAGTGATTGAACTCCGAATGCGTGATGCCGGTTCCCGCAGAGAGATACTGCACGCCGCCCGGCGCAACCACGCCGTGGTTTCCCATCGAAT
The DNA here is from genome assembly GCA_027306845.1 of Vulcanimicrobiota bacterium. GTDB lineage: Bacteria > Vulcanimicrobiota > Vulcanimicrobiia > Vulcanimicrobiales > Vulcanimicrobiaceae > JABEUX01. The sequence continues at coordinate 6,267 of DAHUYY010000091.1, forward strand.
CGCGATGTTCGAGCTCGCCGTCGAGCACGTAGGTGAGAATCTCCATGTCGCGATGCGGATGGGTGCCGAACCCTTCCCCGGCTTCGACGACGTCGTCGTTAAAGACGCGCAATGCGCCCCAGTGGAGATTTTCGGGATCGTAATAATCGGCGAAGCTGAACGAATGGTACGTCTTGAGCCAGCCGTGATCGAAGTAGGCGCGTGCGCCGCTACGTTGTGTGATGATACTATCCACCTATGATAGAACCCGAGCAAGTCGTCGAGCGTCGCACCGAGATCGTCTTCCCCAACGACGCCAACCACCATGGAACGCTCTTCGGCGGCAAGGCACTGGCAATGATGGATATCGTTGCGGGCATCGCCGCGGCCCGGGCCTTCCGGCGCACCTTCGTGACCGCCTCGATGGATCGGATCGATTTTCGGGCCCCGATCAAGGTCGGCGAGTTCGCCGAGACGATCGCCCGTATCGCCCGGGTCGGCCGCACCTCGGTCAGCCTGGAGGTCGAACTCTGGGCCGAGAACCCCGCCAACGGGGAGCGGCGGCTCGCGACGGTCGGCACCTTCGTCATGGTCGCGGTCGATAAGGATGGGCACCCCACCCCACTGCGATAACGGCGCACCTCTCCCGGCTCGGCTCGGCGTTGAGGTGCGCCTCTCCGGAATCGAGGGCGGAGCCTCGTACGGCGCCTGTTTGCATTTTCGTAGCCGGCCCCGACGTGCGGGGAAAGAGCTATAGCACGTGGAGATCACACGCCGGTTCGACGAGGAGCGGCGCGAGCGCGGATGAGGCGCAGCCCCTGAAGGCTCCCCTGCTTGGCATCGAGGCCGATTCTCTGGTATAGTCCCTCAGTCGCCGGGGCGGAATCTCTGCACCCGAGCGAGCCTATCCTGTTGTAAGGAGCCCTTCGTGCCATTAACCAAAGAACAAAAGGCGGAGATCGCCGGCAAATACGGTCGTGGAACCAACGATACCGGTTCGGCCGAGGTCCAAGTCGCGATCCTGACGCACTCGATCAATCAGTTGACCGAGCATCTGAAGATTCATAAGAAGGACCACCACAGCCGCCGCGGCCTGTTACTCCAGGTCGGGCAGCGCCGTCGTCTGCTGAGCTATCTGCAGCGCAAAGATATCGAGAAGTATCGGCAGTTAATCGCCGACCTCGGTCT
>DAHUYY010000092.1 GCA_027306845.1 Vulcanimicrobiota bacterium
GGCGCGGTAGAGTGCCGCATCGGCCGCTTCGATGAGTTGCTGGCGTTCGGAATTTCCACGCGGCGTGCCGCTCGCGCAACCGATACTTACCGATACCGACCCCAAGGTCGAACCGCCATGCGGAATGCCGAGCCCTGAGATCGAGGCGCGAATGAGTTCGGCTACCTCGAGTGCCCCGGGGAGCTCGGTCTCGGGAAGCAAGACCACGAACTCTTCACCCCCGTAACGCGCGACGAGGTCGGTCGGCCGTCGCAGCGTCTGCGAGATCGTCGCGGCGATTTGCTGCAAGCATGCGTCGCCGGCGATGTGGCCGTAGCGGTCGTTAAACTCCTTGAAGAGATCGACGTCGATCATCAATAGCGCGAGCCTGCGGCCGATACGGCGGGCGCGCGTCGCTTCGCGTTCGAAACTTTCTTCGAAATTACGTCGGTTCGGAATCGCGGTGAGTTCATCGACGTGCGCGAGGCGTTCGAAACGCTCGGCATCGCGGCGACCGAGATCGCTGTGCATCCGCGCACCGAGATAGAGCGCGCAGGTCTCGAGCAATGCAAAATCGTCGGCATCGTACGCATCGGATCGCGTCGATTGGACGGAGAGCACGCCGATGCTCCGTCCACCGAAAAGAATGGGGACGAAGATCGCCGATTCCGGCTCGCGAATACGCTCGCCGAGGCGCAGGTAGTTCGTGGCGTTCCACTCGCGAGCTCGCCCGTAGATGCGGGCATCGGCATCGCGAAAGACTCGAGCGCTGGTGCTCTCGTGCGGCACGCCGGGATTATCGGGGATGCCGCCGACGCCGTCGAGATAGGCGTAGACGCACTGCAACGATCCTCGCTCGGGTGCGAGGATGAGAACGATCGAGGCGTCGACGAACTGTGCGAGCAGTGAAACGAATTCGTCGTAGAGGTCGGGAAGCGGTCGGTCGGTAGAAAGCAGGAGGGCCGCGCCTTTGACGAGATCGCGGTCTCGTCGTTGTCGCTGCTGGGCACGTTCGGGCTGCGAAGGCCCGTCCATATGGGAGCCTTCCCCTATGGCGTTCCTTTTTACTGCACTGCGGGAGGCACGATCTTAAAGAGCTGCGGCCGTTCGATCCAGCGTCCGCCTCGATAGCTCAAGCGGGCCTCGGCGTGCGCCTTCGTCGGGCAGCAGAGCGCTGCATTTTCGGCGTAGTACGGGCCGGAGAGGAGCAACTCGTCCCCCTTCGCGCCGCGGAGGATCTTCACGTCGAGCGAGCATCCGTTTTCGACGCTCACCAATCGGCCGACGTTCCCCGCCTTCCCACGAAGCCCGAGTAGAGCGACGGTGACCGAGCCGCAGTCCGCACCGGACTGATAGGCGCGGACGACGAGTTCGCGCCGCTCGCCGGGAAGGAAGCGTCCGTCGCCGAGCAGCTGCGCCTCCTGATTGGGGAACCAGAGGTTCGCTCCACTCGCCTTCACGACGCGGTCGAGCAACGTATCGGTGCCCGGCGTCCGGTAGGCGCTCCCCCCTCCGAGCCTCTGCGGGCGCTCGATCTCGATCCTCCACTGATCGAAGCTCCGCGACGCATCGCGACCGAGTCGCTCGGTCGTCACCCTCGCCAACCACGTGCCGCGCCCCGGGCCGGCGAAATCGACTCGACGGCTCGCAACGGTTTGCCGAGCGGCAGCGTTCGTCGCCGCGGCAAGCACGATCGACGATGGAGCTAGGCCGAGCAGCGAAAGCGCGACGAGGAGGCGAAGCTTCACGCGATGTCGGTACCACATGCATTTCGTGCTTTCGCGCTTATCGCGGCATTCCTATGCGTTCCGGCGGCGGGCTCCGCGGCGGTTGCGCCGGCATCGCCGGGGGCGACGTTGCTGCTGCACGGCGACACGCTCGTCGCGGCATGGATACCTGGTACGAAGCACGCCGCGCCGATCGACGCCGTCATGCGGAATAGAGATAAAGCGTTCGTTCCCGACGTCTTAGTGATTCCGGTCGGAAGCAGCGTCCGCTTCCCAAACGAAGATCCGTTCTTTCACAGCATCTACGCGGCGAGCTCGCCCGACGATTTCGATATCGGTTTTTACGGAACGGGGCCCGGAAAAGTCGTGCGCTTCCTCCACCCCGGCACGGTGAACGTCCACTGCCACATTCACGTTTTTATGCACGGCATCATCGTGGTGGCAGACGGCATCGCCGCGAGCGGAAATGACGGCCGGGTCGTTCTTCAAGGGGTTCCCGCCGGCCGCCATATCGTCGAAGCGGTCTTCGCCGACGGCCGTACGCATCGCATTGCAGTGACGATCGCAGCCAACGTCGGCGCGCTTTCGTTACGGGTTGTGCCCCGGTAACTGTTGCCCGAACGAACGTTCTAAAATGTCGTCGTCAAGAATCGGCGGCGGGGGCGCGATGCTGCCGTCGTCGACGAGCGTCAGAAATGCAGCGACACACCCACGGTCGAAATGCGACTCGACGCAACGCCGCAGTTCCTCACATGCAACCTCGGAACTCAACGCGCGCCGATAGGGGCGGTCGGTCGTCATCGCGTCGTAGGCGTCGGCAACGGCGATGATCCGCGCGCCGAGGGGAATGTTCTCACCGGCGAGCCTGCCCGGATATCCGCGCCCATCGATCCGTTCGTGGTGCGCGACGATGCACGGGAGTATATCGTGCATCGCCTCGACGTTGTTGAAAATCTCGCCGGCGATTTGCGGGTGAAGCGCGATGATCGCACGTTCGTTTTCATCGAGGCGCCCTTTTTTCAACAAAACCGCGTCGGGTACGCCGACTTTTCCGATATCGTGCAGCAAGGCGCCAATCTCTACGCGCCCGATCTCCGAAGCGCGCAGCCCCATTCGCTGCGCGAGCAGCTTCGAGTATTTTGCGACGCGCATCGAATGCCCGGCGGTGTACGGATCGCGTTTATCGACGATCGAGGCGATGCCGCCCATCGTCTGCGTGAAGGTCTCTTCGGCGAGGCGTTTGCGGCGGTCGAGTTCTCGCTGCGCGGCGATCGCCAATGCGAGCAACGAAAGAAAAATCAGGGCGCTGGAGGCAACGGTGGCGATGACGACGATGCGAATTTCGCCGAGATCTTGCGACTGGATTTGATCGATCGAAACCTTCACCCCGAGAACGGCGACGTAGCGTTGCGTGCTGGGGTCGGCGAGCGGCGCGTAGGCGGTCCGCACGCGCTCGCCCGAGAGGAGCGAAACTTTCGAGAGCACGACATTTTGTGCGGCGATAGCACGCCGCGCGGCACGCGGTTGCGGGCGAGCGTCGAGTGGATAGATCGCCGTTCCATCCGCTCGATAGACGCGTAGTCCGCGGAGATATTCCTGGAACGACGTCAACTCGGCGGCGCGTCGATCCAGACTTCGCTCCAAGCTGCTCGATCGTTCGTGAATCGAGATCGATTTCAAGATGGTCGGAGCCAGCGTCGCCTCCGCTTGCCCGACCGCCGTTGCGATAATATCGCTCTGAATCGAACGTGCGTGGATGCGAACGAAGAGAAACGCCAACGCGATTGCCGCGCCGACCGTCAGAATCGCCGTTAAGGCAGCGAACCGTTGGAGAAACGAAAAGCGCAACGAAGCGTTACTTTACGAAACCGCCCGGGTAGGCCGGGAATTCGTGGAGGGCTTCGTCGAGTAATGCGACGTGCGTCGTCTCCACGCCGAGAATTGCCGCCGAGACCTGTGCGAGATTTCGGTCTTGGAAATCGGGGATCACCGAAAGATAGGTGCTCGCCGCTTTCTCTTCAATGCTTTTCGCATAGCGTAAAATATCGTGCGCATCGGTGAGTTTTGGAACCGGTAATCGTGCGGTTTTCGCCGTCGGAATCCCACCGCCGGCGCGCACTGCCCCTATGAGTGCATCGCGGTGAGCGATATGGTCGGCGCGAAAGGCCAGGGCAACGGTGAGTATGCGCCCGGAGAGAAAACCTGTCTTTGCCGCGGCGTCGTAGGCGGCGATGCCGGCGCGTTCGAGTTCGATCGCGGCGTTGAGGGTCTGCAGATCACCGGGGGCCGCAGAAGCAGCCGCGGCGAGATCCCCGAGCAGCGGCGCACCGATGAGGCCGAGCGCGGTCGCCGAGAAGAGCGCCTGTGCGCGAGTGATGGACTTCATGATCGACTCCTTTGAAGCGACGCGTTAGATCCCGGCGTACCACTCGTAGCCTTGGTCCTCCCAGTAACCTCCCTTCCCTCCGTAGAGATGCGAAAACGAACCGAGCACTTCGATCTCGCGTACCCATTTTGCACTCTTATACCCGAGTTGAGTCGGCACGCGAAGGCGGACGGGGGCGCCGTGATCGGGGCGAATCGGTTCTCCATTGAGTTGCAGGGCGAGTATGGTTTGCGGTTGGTAGGCTTGCGCCATATCGAGGCTTTCGTAATACGGCGTGCCTTGGTCGTCGCTATCCATGCAGCGAAAAATTGCGTAGCGAGCGTCACGGCGCGGCCGCGCCATTTGTAAGATACGATGCAGCGGCACCCCGCTCCACGCACCGATCGCGCTCCAGCCTTCGACGCAATCGTGCCGCGTGATCTGACTCTGCTGCGGCATGCGTTGAAGTTGCGCGAGCGATAGACGCAGCGGCCGCTCGACCGCGCCGACGACGGTTAGCGTATAGTTCCGAAATTCGTGTTCGAGAAGGCTTTGGTAGGTCGAAGTCATCGGCGTCGGCAGACTATCAACGGGAAAGTGTTTGCTGATATCGGCGAGCGAGTATTCGCGCGCGAGCCCGGGAAGGTTTCCCATCAGCGCTGCATCGAGCGAGCCTTCGAGCCCCAAAAAATGATGGAACCCCGGATTATCGTTCAGCGCCGTTCCGATCGGCGCGCACCCGGCGAGTGCGGCCGCAATCGACGATGCGATAAAGAGGCGTCGTTTCACGGCCCCACGCTTTCGTGTTCGCGCAAACGATACCAGCCGGAGATCATCGAACGCATTTGATTGAGAAAGCCTTGCGTGACGACTTGAAAGATATGAACGAGCGCGAAGCCGACAAAGAGCAGCATTCCAACGAAGTGCCAGAGCCGCGCAAATTGACGGCCACCGAAAAGGACGGTTAACGGATGGGCGATAGCATCGATTCCGGGAGAGAGCGCGAGGCCCGTTAAAACGATGAGCGGCGCGAGCACGAAGAGCACGAAGGTGTAGGCGGCTTTTTGCAGCGGATTATAGGTGCCGTGCGGCGGCGGCTCGCGCCGCAATCGCAGATAGTACGCCTGCATCGGCCAGAGCTTGCGCAGATCGCTCGGCCGCAGAATCATCTCGGCGAGCGTCCCCTTTATCGCACTCGAGAGCAGCCATGCGACCCACGCAAGGCTCGCGACCCAAGCGAAGAAAAAGTGCCAGCGCCGACCGTCGGCGAGATCCTGGTAGGCCGGGATCGTGAGCCAGCCCGGGAACGCTCGCGCCCCCTCGCCGCCGGTGCCGTCGCTCCCCCACCCGAGGACGCCGGTCGTGGTAAAGGAGCGTCCGAAAACGGTCGTCCGGCCGACGCCATCGGCGGGGGAATCGATGGAGAGCACCCGTCGCGCCGGGGTGCTGCGATCCGCCGCGTCGAGGTAGGGCGCCGCGTTGAAAATCTGTAGGCCGCTCGAAATCAAGACGGCGACGGCGATCGCCCCGAACCAATGGGCGAGCCGCGTCAGCAGGGCATAGCGGTAAACGAGTCTCTGCACGATGCAACTATAACACATTCCAGGCGCCTTTGGATGGCGGCGAGAAGAGAGCCGGGGTATGAAAGAAGCACCTCTTCGCGTCGCGCTCGCCGACGGCGTCGCACGCGTCACGCTCTCCCGCCCAAAGGTTCGTAACGCATTTAACACCGAGATGATCGATGCGTTACGCGAAACCTTCGAGCGTTTCAACAACGACGACAGCACGCGCGCCGTATTGCTGACCGGTGAGGGGCCCGTCTTTTGTGGAGGTGCCGATATCTCGTGGATGCGCGCATCGCTCGATCTTAGCCACGACGAGAATCTCGCCGACGCTCGCGCGATGAGCGCGATGTTCCGTGCGATCGACCGCTGCAGCAAGCCGACGGTTGCCGCCGTTCACGGTGCGGCACTCGGCGGAGGCGCGGGGCTCGCGGCGGTCTGCGATATCGTCATTGCCGCAGAGGATGCCGTCTTCGGTTTCACCGAAGTGAAACTCGGAATCATTCCAGCGGTAATCTCCCCGTTCGTTCTCGCCAAAATCGGCCGTAGCCACGCGCGCGCGCTCTTTCTCACCGGCGAGCGCTTCGATGCGCAGCGAGCGGCGGCGATCGGGCTGGTGCACCGCGTCGTGCGAGCCTCACACCTCGACGATGCCGTCGACGAGACGTTGCGCGAACTCTTCAGTGCGTCACCCGCTGCAACCGCAGCGGCGAAGGCGCTGATACCACGGGTCATCGAGAGCAGTTACGATGCGACGCTCGCACTAACCGCCGAAGCGATCGCCGTGCAACGTACCTCCCCGGAGGGGCAAGAAGGGTTACGTGCTTTTCTCGAACGCCGGACGCCGACGTTTTCACGATGATCCGTCGCCTTCTCATCGCCAACCGCGGCGAAATCGCTATCCGAGTCGCACGAACCGCGCATGAAATGGGTATCGCCGCGCTCGGCATCTATTCGACCGCCGACGAGCGAGCCTGCCACGTTCGCGCGTTGGACGAAGCGCGCTGCATCGGCCCCGCGCTCGCCCGCGAATCGTACCTGAACGTCGACGCCGTGCTTTCCGCCGCGCGCGCGATGGAAGCCGATGCCATTCATCCCGGATATGGTTTTCTCTCCGAGCGCGCTGATTTCGCGCGTGCCGTCCGCGATGCCGGGCTTATTTTCGTAGGTCCCAGCCCCGAAGCGATGGCGGCGATGGGCAGCAAAATCGAAGCAAAACACAAAGCGCGTGCCGCCGACGTACCGGTAATACCCGGCTACGACGGCGCCGAACAGGATCTTGTGACGTTGCGTGCGCGAGCGCAAGAAGTTGGTTTTCCACTCCTCATCAAGGCGAGCGCGGGCGGCGGAGGGCGCGGAATGCGCGTCGTCGAGTCGCTCGCCGACTTCGATGAAGCCCTCGACGCGGCAAAACGCGAAGCGCTCGCTGCATTCGGCGACGAAAGCGTTCTCCTCGAACGCTATCTCCGTTCGCCGCGCCATATCGAATTTCAGATTCTCGGTGATTCCTTCGGAAACTTGGTCTATTTCGGCGAACGCGAGTGTTCGATCCAGCGCCGCCATCAAAAAGTGCTCGAAGAAGCGCCGAGCACCGTCGTCTCGCCGGAACTGCGAGCGCGAATGGGCGAGGCCGCGCTGCGCGCCGCGCGCAGCGTCGGCTACAGCAACGCCGGCACGGCCGAGTTCATGCTCGACGCGGATGAGTCGTTCTACTTTCTCGAGATGAACGCACGCCTGCAGGTGGAGCACCCGGTTACCGAATTTGT
>DAHUYY010000093.1 GCA_027306845.1 Vulcanimicrobiota bacterium
TAACGCCTCGGAGATCGGCCGAACGCACGGAGCTTACGGGAAATCGATGACGCTCACGCTGCCCGCCGGATCTACGAACATCGTGAATGGATCGACCTCGACCCTCGCGGGAACGGCGTTCGCCGAAAATATTGCCGCGGTGCCCGCAGTCGGCATCTGCTCGAGCGCTCGCCTACGACCGGTAGCAGGAGGATATTCCAATCGACGATACGAGTGATTTAGCGGCGGTCTTCGACGCCCATATCTCCGCCGAGTTCGCGGCGAAGGATCTCGATGCGACGATGGCGACCATGAGCGAACGCCCGTATCTCATCCATGTGCCGGTGCTCACCGGTGGGTATGGTCGCGAAGAAGTGCGCCGCTTCTACGAACGCTATTTTATCGGGCGCTGGCCCTCCGACACCACGCTGACGCCGATCTCACGGACGGTCGGGCAGAGCCGCGTCGTCGATGAGTTCGTCCTCAGTTTCACGCACGATATCGCGATGCCGGCGATTCTGCCCGGCGTCGCACCGACCGGGCGGCACGTCGATCTTCCGCATGTCGTCATTATGGGAATCATCGGCGGGAAGGTCACCTACGAGCACATTTACTGGGATCAGGCGGCGCTGCTCGTGCAGATCGGTATGCTCGACCCGGCGAAACTTCCGGTTAGCGGAGCGGAGCAAGCCGCTCGTTTGCTCGACCCGACGCTACCGGCAAATACGCTCATCGAGCGCGCGGGAGAGTGATAGCAGCGAAGGCGAACTTTTTGGAGCTGCCGCGACGCCGATCGCAACTCCATTTCGTTCTCCACGCGCCTTAGCGAGAGCCCTCGCGGCGAACGCTCCGAGCGTATGGGGAGTCCGCGAATCGGCGGATTCCCCCGTACGATCGGTTGGACGCAAGATTGCGCGCCGCGCGGCTACCGCGGCGGGTTGTATCCGCCGCCGCCGACGCCTCCGGTTCCGGTGCCGATGCCGCCGTTGCCGATGCCGCCGGGCACGGGGCTGAGCGAGTCGAAGAATTTTTCTTTCGGGCGATAGGATGCCGTGAAGACAACGCGCTTTCCATCAGCCTTCGTGAACATCCCGACCATATCGGTCGTGCCGTTCAGTTGCGACTCGAAGCGTAGGACCTTGCCGTTGGGAAGGGTGACGACGACGACCATGTTCTCGCCCGAGACGCTACCGGCGAGCCGCGATTTCTTGCCGTGCGGACTCAGGTAGGTTCCTTCGAGCGCATCGCCGCTTTGATGCATGCTGAAGTGCGCGTAAATGGTTTTATTGGGGTACTGAATTTGAATCTCCCAGACGCCGCTGATGCCGACGCGCTGCGGCGGCGGGGGCTTGGGGGTCGGTTTGAGGACCGGCTTCGCCACGGGCTTCGCGGGCGCGGAGCTCGCCGCAGGCGTCGGCGACGCCGTCGGGAGAGCTTGCTGCGCCCGCACGGCGGCGGGCACGGCGAGAAGGGCTGCTAGCGCGCAGCCGAGAGCGATACGTTGTGGCTTCACGATGGCGTGCTTCGCGGTTGCGGCGTCGCTGACCCTGCGGGCGACGGTTCGCTTGGCTGGCGCCGCGGCTCGTTCCCCGGGAGGCCGATGCGTCGCCCGACCGTCGGCGCCGGCATGCCCGAAGCCGCGACGACGGCGTGGATGCTCGCAGCGATCGCACGTGCACCGGCACCTTCGAGCGGGCAGGTGATATCGGGGGAACGCCAACCGTGCCAGAGCGCGAAGACGCTGTGGCCGAACGATGCCGATTTCATGCAGGGTACGCTGCGAACGTGTTGCGCGCGTCCATCTGCAAGCGCGTCGAGAAAACGGCGCGCGATGCCCTGCGCGATCGTGAAGGTGTGGGCGGGTGCGGTAGGCTGCCCCGTGCGCGTCGACGGGCGCCACCAACCGGTGCCGTCGGAGCGAACCGCCATCGTGAAGCCGGCAACGTTGGTCGAACCGGTGTCGAGAATCCGCGCGCCGTCGAGACGGCAAGGTGCGGCAGCGATGGTGAGCAGCGCAAGCGCCGCGATCGAGGATTGGAATCGAAATCGAAATTGCATGTTCGAAAAACGCTCGCTAGGTGAAAAGTGTCACAGGAATCGCGTGGGAGAGATCGATAAAATTGCCTGCTAGAAGCCCACTTTGCTGCTCCTCCTCGAGAGAGGTCTACAATTTCGTGAAAATACCTGCGATGCTCTTTGGGGCGGTCGCTGCTGCGGCGCTTTTAGCGGCCTGCGGCGGCGGCGGTGCCCCCGCCCTACCTACGAATCCTCCACCGGTCGGCGGCCCCGGAAATCCCGCGGTGTCGAGCTCCGCGCGCCCCGCCGCGGTCGGCGATACCTTCGCGTTCTCGGGCAGCTCGCTCGAAAGCGACGTTTACACCTATCCGGTAGGAAGCCCGTTTCCCAGCACGTCGACCGCCGCGAAGATCGGCGAGAACGTCGTCGTGACGGCGAGCGCAGATCCGCTCGGTGCCGGTGGAACCGATTTTCATACCTCGACCACCACGGTCGGAACGACGGCGACCCACGTGACGACCGGCGATTCGTACTATTCGACGGTAAGCGCCGGGAGTGCAACGAATTTCGTACTGAACGCACAGCAGAGCGTCGACGATAGCAAAAATAGCTATTCCTGGACCTACACCGCTCCGCAGATCCTCGACGAATTACCCGAGAGTGCGGGGGCATCGTGGACGAACTCACCCGCCGGCACGTATAGCGAATCCGACGCCGACGGCGCGACCATCGCTCGCACGACGAACGCCGACGGCACCTACACCGAGAACGATACCTTCGCGACCGGCGGCGTGCCTTCGATGCAGTTTGTCGTCAACCCCGACGGCTCCGGGACGTGGTCGCTCACCTACTTCGGAACGCCGTATTTCGTTTCGTTTTCAGCTCCGACCGGCGGAAGCATTGCCGTCTCAGTGTTGAACCCCACACCCTCACCGTCGCCGGGGGCGACCGGAACGCCGGCCCCGAACCCGCCGAGGATTTTTGCAACGCCTGCCGCCTGGTTCTCGCCGGCACCGAAACTCTATCAAGAGAGCGATGCGGTGAGCACCGGCGTCGCCTATCCGCCGGCCTGCGCCGTTCCTAGTTCGTACGGCACGAGCGGTAATTCAATTGCACAGACGATCTCGAAAATCGATCCGATCCTTGGGCTCGACGAAGTGACGACGACCACAACCTATACGGCGCAAGGAATCGGCCCGGTCTGCGTCTCGATGAACGACGTTCAGACCTATTACTACGATCTCTTGAGCGATACGTATGCCTCGCTCGGCTTCGGGAATTTCGCCGGAACGCCGCAACTCACGAAAACCTATACCCAGATGCTGACGCTGCAGACCGCCGGAACCTCGATCCAGAGCGAGGCGCGCTCGACGAAGAGCACGGCACTCGCGTCGATTCCGACAGCGCTCTTTGCCGCGGATCAGACGAATTTCCGCATGCATATCGCTCGCGAACGGGCGCAGGCGCGCATGGCCTTTGCGAAGACGATCGTACGCATCCTCGCCCCTACGCTCTCGCTCGGAGGTAACCGCTAATGGCTCGCACACCGCGCATTCGAACGCTCGTTGCAACACTTGTTGCGGCGTCGTTGCTCGCAGCCTGCGGCGGTGGGGGCGCCGGCTCGTCGCTTCCGCCCTCCAACTCAGGGGGAAATATTCCACCGATCGGCTCGACCGGCCCATCTTCGTTTCGTTGGGGGCAGCGCATGCTCCAACAAGCAAACTACATCGGGCCGCTTACGAAACCCGTTGCGATGGCGATGCTCGCGCAACCGCAGTTGCAGAACGAAGCCGGATTGGTTTCGTACGCACAACAAGCGAGTACGCCGGGGAATCCGAATTACCGACACTTTCTCACCCCGCAACAGGTCGGGCAACTCTACGGTGCCGCGCCGGCAAATCAAGCGAAGGTCGCCACCTATTTCCAGCAATATGGTATCGGCGTAGGATCGTGGCCGCAGAATTTAGTGCTCTCGCTCGTCGGAAGCAGCACGCAGTTCAGCGCCGCGCTCGGCGTGAAGTTCGGCTATTACCAGTACGGGAAAGAGCGCTTTATCGCGCCGATCGGCACCCCCCACGTCAACGGCAGCATTCCCCTTGCGGCGCTCAACGCGCTCGTCCCGATCGCCTCGCAGGTGCACGATTACATCATCCGTCCCTCGACGGGAACCTTCGGCCCCGGCCTCTCGCCGCAACAGGTCGCGCGCGTTTTCGACTATAGCGGAGCCTATAATGCCGGGCTCACCGGCAACGGCATCGGCTTGGGGATTATCGGCACCGGGCCGATCGACCCGAACGACGTTCCCTATTACGGCGCGGCATTCCACACGCGAGTTGCGACCGTGAGTCTCATTCCCACATCGCCGCTCTTCATCAATCCGGCGACGATACCGGCGCTGCTCGGCCCCGGATTTCCGGCGACCGGCTTCACGCTTCCGCCGCCGGTGACGACCCCGCTGAGCGCGAACTTTTCGAGTTGCCAAAGCACCGGAAGCGGCGTCCCCAACTTCCAGACCTGCAACCTCGAAGATGGCGAAGCGCAACTCGATACCGAGACGACGGCGAGCCTCGCTCCGGGCGTGAACGAGAATTTCTACCTCGCGTACTACTCGTTCTGTTACAACTCGGCAACCGGCGCGATCGACCCGGCGAATGTCGGCGTGACGAGCTGCCCCACCGGTGAGACGCTCGGCGACACCGAGGGGATCAATATCGCCGACTTCGAGATCCAGCAGGCGATCGCCGACAATCGCTCCGACGTGCTGAGCTTGAGCTACGGCGGCGGCGAGACGAACTTCGGGGCGGCGTACGTCGGGCCCGGCGGCACCGGGCTCGGCCCCGCCGAGTTCGCGGCGCTTGCAGCCGAAGGCATCGCGGTCTTCGTCTCCTCCGGCGATACCGGAAACGCCGCCTGCGCCGTTCCGTCGGCGAACCTCTATCCGACGACGCCCTGTGTCTCCTACCCGGCGACCGATACCAACGTCGTCGCGGTCGGCGGCGTCAACGTTCCCGTCGACGGCGGAGGCAATCTTCTCGGGCAGATCACCGCCTGGGCCGACCAGACGACGCTCGGTGGCGATGGGAGCTTCGGCAACAACATCGGCTCCGGCGGCGGCGTCTCGGTGCTTATTCCGGCGCCGTCGTGGCAGGCGGGGCTCACACTGACCGGCGGAAATCCGCAGCTCGGAGGCTTCCGCGGCATCCCGGATATCTCGATGGACGCCGATCCGCTCACCGGGCAGGCCTTCGGTCAGTATATTGCCGAGGGCGGCGCGATCGGCGCGGTCGGCGGCACCTCTCTCGCCGCGCCGCAGGCCGCCGCACAGTGGGCGCTCGTCCTCCAGGCCTGCAAGCAGTCGGCGAGCTGCGGAAACGGCTCCACGGGGCCCTATAGCTATCGTTTGGGGAACCCCGCGCCGCTCTTCTACCAGATTGCCTCCGCGCGAGCGAGCTACAACTCGGTCTTCACCGATGTCGTGTATGGTGAGAACGAGGCGAACCAGAACGGGGGCGGTGGCGTACCGGGGCCTCCGATCACCGGTTGCTGCTTCTCGACCCCGGGCTACGATCTCGTCACCGGGCTCGGCGTCCCGATGACGGGGCGGCTCATCACGGCGATCGCCAAGACCCCGGTGAACTAGCGGGTTCGCCCCTTCTGGGGGAGGGGAGAGCAAGAGACCTCGGGGGTGCCTCCGAGGTCTCTTGCATGGGCTGCTATACTACGAGGGCTGTGAAACCTAAGATTCATCCCACCTGGTACCCCGACGCGCTGGTTCATTGCGCGTGCGGGAGCACGTTTACGACCGGATCGACGCATCAAAAGATCAGCGTCGAGATTTGTTCGGCTTGCCATCCGCTCTTTACCGGCCAGCAGAAGCTCATCGATACCGCCGGACGCGTCGATAAGTTCAACCAACGCGCCGCCGCTGCAGAGCAGAAGAAGGCCGAAGCCGCCGCACGCAAAGCTGCGCGCGAGTCGAAGAGCTCCGCCACCTCCGCTTAACGCTGCAAGCGAAACGCAAGCGAGCCGCCTGGGCGGCTCGCTTTTGCTTTTTACGATGGCCGAACTCAACGATGGAATGATCGAACGTCTGCGCTCGGCAGCGCGCCGTTTCGATGAAATAGAACGCGAGCTGGGAAACCCGAGCGGCTCGTTCGATCAAGCGCGCTTTACTGCGCTCTCGAAAGAGCGGGCGACGCTGGAGCCGACGGTCGCTGCATTCCGTCGTCGCGAACGCTTGCACGTAGAGATGGACGAGGCGGAAGCGCTCGCCCGATCCGCGGGCGACCCCGAGTTGCGCGCGCTCGCCGACGAGGAGATCGCCTCGCTGCGCGAGCGGCTCTCCGCCCTCGACGCGGAGCTTCAAGAACTCATGCTTCCGCGCGACCCCGACGACGACCGCGACGTTTTCATCGAGATTCGCGGCGGCGCCGGCGGCGACGAAGCCGCAATCTTCGCCGGCGATCTCGCGCGCATGTACATGCGCTATGCCGAGTCGCATCGCATGAAGGTGGAATTACTCTCCGAGAGTGCAAGCGATGCCGGCGGCTACAAAGAGATCGTCTTTTCCATCAAAGGAGCGGGGGCATACCGTCGCTTCAAATATGAATCCGGCGTTCACCGCGTGCAGCGCGTGCCGCAGACCGAGAGCCAGGGGCGCATTCATACTTCGACGGCGACCGTTGCGGTGTTGCCGCAGATCGATGACGACGTAACCGTTGAAATTCGTCCCTCCGATCTGCAGATCGATACCTATAAATCGAGCGGTGCCGGCGGTCAGTACGTGAATAAGACCGAGTCGGCAATTCGCATCACGCATCTTCCGACCGGAATCGTCGTGGCATCGCAGCAGGAACGTTCGCAGATTCAGAACCGCGAAAAGGCGATGCAAATGCTGCGTTCGACCCTGTACGAACGCAAGCGCCGCGAGCAAGAAGAGGCACTCGGCTCGATCCGGCGCAGCCAGGTCGGGACGGGGGACCGCTCCGAGAAGATCCGTACCTATAACTTTCCGCAAGACCGCGTCACCGATCATCGCGTGAACGAAAATTTCGGAAATCTTCGCGGCTTGCTCGACGGCGACATGGATCGCCTCGTCGACGCGCTGCTGCAGGACGAGCGCGCTCGTCTGCTGGCGGGGAGCGAGGCGCGAGTGCCGAACGCATCCGAGCGATGAGCAGCTCGGGGTATCGTCCGCAAAGCGTCTCCGAGGTGCTTGCACGGGGCATCGTCGCGCTGGCAAAGTATATCGAATCGCCGCGGACCGACGCCCAACTGCTGCTCAGTAGCGTGCTCGGGCGCGACCGCGCGTGGCTGGTGGCGCATAGCGATAGTTTTCTTTCGCGCCAACAGAGCG
Organism: Vulcanimicrobiota bacterium; assembly: GCA_027306845.1. Taxonomy (GTDB): domain Bacteria; phylum Vulcanimicrobiota; class Vulcanimicrobiia; order Vulcanimicrobiales; family Vulcanimicrobiaceae; genus JABEUX01. The sequence continues at coordinate 7,352 of DAHUYY010000093.1, forward strand.
AACGTTTCGGCGAACTCTGCGAGAA
>DAHUYY010000094.1 GCA_027306845.1 Vulcanimicrobiota bacterium
AGCTCCAAAGGTCGCTGACGTTATTATGAACCGAAAATCGTTGAAATTGCGCTTTCCATTCGTGCGAGCCCCCGGAGCGCAGAACGGCAAATGGGATGTGCATCGTGATGACGTAGCCGGTTTTGGTAATTCGGCCTGCAGCCTTCCAATGGGGCGCATAGGCGCTGTTCTCCGACGAGTTCTGAAAGCGCGCCCCGCGCGCGTTGGCAATGAATTGGTAGGAAAAGCCCTGGAGCCCCTGCGGATTAAGCGAGACCTGAACGTTGTCGTCTCCAAAGACCCCGGGCCCGTTGCTGAGCGTCGACGCGACGACCGGCGAATGTTGCGTTACGACAAATGCTACATCTAGCCCACGAGCATCTTGGCCCACGTATACAATCGCCGGATGTGCGGCGCGCCGCCGGTTGGTGAAATCGTAGCGAAGTTTAATCCGCGACGCCCCGCGCCACGTTGCGTCAACCCGTCCGGCGATCGCCGGTTCGTGGGCGCGCATCGGTCCGTTACGCGTAGGTAAGCTTGCAGCCTGGACGCCGGCTATACTACCAAGCAGAATGAGGCTCGATAGCATAGCGATGGGCGTGGCTTTTGAGAAGAGCATGCGGCTTATACGGAGCCAGTCTCGGCGAAGTTTCAAGATACAAGAGCGACTTGCATCATTTTTCTCTCAAAAGGCAATGCCGGCGCTCGTTTACCCGCCGGCAAGCTTCGCTCGTTTCCCTCGCGCGAGGAACCACGCGACGATACGTTCGCGGTGATCGCCCTGAATTTCGACGGTACCGTTCTTCACCGTGCCGCCGCTGCCGCAGAGTTGCTTGAGCGCCTTCGCGGTTGTTACCAGCTCGTCTTCGGGAAGCCCGTAAATGACGCTCGCGCTGCTTGCGCGCCGCCGCTCGCGGGTGATGCGAATCACTCCGTCATCGGGAAGGAGTCTCGGCCGCAGCTTTGCGTCGCTCGGGCGCTTGCTCGCCGAAGGGTCAACTGCCCCGCCCTCGCTTGAATAGACCAGCCGCCGGTTTTGGTCGCTCACCGGACGAAGGGTTCCCAAAGCGCTATCGGCGCTCCCCCCACCGACGAGCGATGGCGAGGACGGTCACTTTTACACAGTCCCCTTTTCAGAGAACTGCTACGATCGAGGTTCGGAGGATTGTCCTATCATGAAGTTCCCTGCTCGTATTGCCTTTGCTACCGCACTGCTCGTCGGATCGCTCGCTCTCGTCCCCGCTGCCGCTCAAAATGTTACCGTGGTGGTCAATGGCCAAGTGATGTCCTTCGACCAGGCCCCCGTTATGGTAAACAATCGAGTCTTCGTGCCTATGCGCGCGATATTCGAACGCCTTGGATCGACCGTTTCATATTCCAATGGGAATATTAACGCTCAGGGCAACGGAAGGTCGGTGCATCTTGCGATTGGCTCGCTCAATGCTTCGGTAAACGGAAATCCGTTGACGATGGACGTCGCACCGTTCTTGGTGAACGGACGAACGGAGGTACCGCTTCGTTTCGTCGCCCAAGCCCTAGGCGCGAACGTAAACTGGAACGGCAACACTTCGACTGTTTATATTGGAACATCGGGAAGCAGCAACACCTCAACACCACAACCGTACGCAACCCAGACACCGAGTTATCAATCGTTTTATCTAAATAACGAGCATCCGGTGAACGGTGGCACGGTGAATACGACGCACCCGAAAATTCACGCGACTTTTAGCCAACCGGTCGATCTCAATTCCTTGCATGTAAGCGTCGATGGAAACGACGTGACCTCTCTCGTGTATACCAATGCAAGCGGTTTCGACGTGACGCCGGGCTTCGCGCTCAATCCAGGTAACCACAACGTTACCGTAAGCGGAACCACCTCGAACGGCTCCCCTTTCAACACCGGATGGTCCTTCTATACCTCAAATACGGCGTCGGGGGCCGCACAAAACTATATCGTGAACGTCTCGCCGGCGCCGAACACTCGCACCGGCAGTTCGTTTACGCTCAGCGGCCGCACGTTACCGAACTCGAAAATACACATCGTGGCGACCGGGACGAGTACGATCGGCGGTCTCTTTCAGGTCGGAACGGGAACGTTCCAATCCGACGTTACGGCCGATTCAAATGGATACTTCAACGTTCCGATCTCCCTCAACGTGCTCGGAGGCGGCCAGATCCGCGTCATTCTGACTTCGGTCTCACCCAATGGCGCATCGGTCGAAAACCAAGTGGTATACGGCGTCTAGCCGTTCGCGCTTGCCAGGCCCCGCGTTCTCGAACGTACAACTCATCGTTCTGCGATGAAACGAATATGCGTCTTTTGCGGCTCGCGCTCCGGGCGCGGCGACAACTTCCTTGCTCTCGCCCGTAGTGTCGGCACCGAGCTGGCCGAACGTGGCATCGGCATCGTGTATGGCGGTGGGCGCGTGGGGTTGATGGGAGCACTCGCCGACGCAGCACTTGAAGCGGGCGGCGAAGTGATCGGCATCATTCCCCATGCACTCGAGCGCGCGGAGGTCGCGCATCAAGGGCTAACGGCGCTGCATGTCGTCATCTCGATGCACGAGCGCAAGGCCATGATGGGAAATCTCAGCGATGCATTCCTCGCTCTTCCCGGTGGCTTCGGCACGATGGACGAACTCTTTGAAGCCCTGACCTGGCAACAGCTCGGGTATCACGAAAAGCCTATTGCGTTACTCGATAACGGCGATTTTTTTGCGCCGCTGTTAGGCCTGCTCCAGCGGATGCTCGACGACGATCTTCTAACGATTGAAAGCTACGGGCGCGTCCGGCTCGCTGCCTCGCTCGCCGACGCCCTCGCCGACCCGGCGATGGCGCGCGCCCTTACGTCGTAGCACGATGGCCGGCGATAATCTCTGCGTACCGCGCGCTCGCGTCGGTGGGTATGCGCTTCAACGCGGGGTCGTTATCGAGGTCGATGTGATAGAGCCCAAAATCGCTGTTATCGTCGAATGGTAATCCCCATTCGCGATTCGAGGTAATGCTCCAGCAGAGGTATGCTTCGACCGGTACTCCGGCGCCGATCGCACGGTCGACCTCGGCGATATGCGCGGCGAGGTATGCGGCGCGAGAGAATCCATCGGCGCTGGTAACGCAGCCGTTCTCGATAACGACGATCGGCTTATCGGGAAACTGTTCGTGCGCTTGACGTAATATACGTTCGAGTTCACCGGGCCAAACCGGCGCCTGCGCGTATCGACACTCCGCTGCGGCTCCGAGCCGCTGCAATTCTCCGGGCCAGACCGAAGGAACGCCCCAATAATAATCGAGGCCGACAAAATCGAGCGTGCCGATGCATTCGCGCGGGCAGAGAAACTCAGGGAGTTGCCCGAGCATCGCGAGGTTCCACCAATTCGTACCGACGAGCGTGCCGAACATCGCGAGCGTGCGACGCCACTTATCGAAAATTTGCAGCCAGGAACGCGTTGCCGTAAGGCGATCGCTCTGCCCGAGCACGATGAACTCGATATTCGGGTTATCGCTTTGCAACACTTCACGTGCGATCGCTTTTGCGAGATCGATTTCGAGGCCGCTATATCCCCCGCGGCCGTCGGCTTCGCAGAGCCCCGGCACACCGGGATGAATTCCGATGCGCATCCGCCCCCGTTTTCGGATCTGCACGACGGAGGCTCCGACTTCGCGCTTCGGGTCGGGCGGCGCCACCGGCGCGCCTCGCCCGACATGGCTCAGGGTCGCGCGCCCATGCGCGTGCGGCAAATCCGGGTGCTGCGAGCGCAGCGTCGCCACGGCGCGGTCGACGGCGTCGAGGAGTGCGTGATGCCCGGGCGGCACGGCGACGGCGTAATGGCGTGCATATCCCGGAAGCAGCGTCACCGTAAGCTCACCGTCTGCATACGGCGCGACCAAGGCTTGGTCGCTGTATAGCAGCGCGATCGTCCCCGCTCGAAGCGCTGCGAGCGCCGCGTTCATATCGGCAAAATACAGCACCGTCGCGTCGGGGAAGCGCGCGCCGACGCTCTCCGAGGCCTCGGAGCTCTTCAACACGCCGACCGTTACTTTCCAATTCGCAAGCGACGCGGGGATCGTCATGGTTTTCACGTGCAGCGCCGCAGCGTGCGTCGCGAAATACGGCTCCGAGAAGAGCACCTGCTCCATACGTGCGTGCGTGATCGCAATTTGCGCGACCGAACAATCGACGCGTCCGTTTTCGACGATTCCGGCCTGCACGATGCGCGATGCATGTTTGCGTATCTCTTCGGGTGATTTCGCGTGCGTCGCGCTGCGGTCGACGAGTTTCTGCAACCAACGCGGAAGCCCGAGAACCAGCGGGTTCGCGCCGACTTTTGCGGTGGGGACGATCGCTCGAATCGCCGCGCGCGTGCGGGAATGAGCGAGCAACAGGTTGGGAATGAGGCGCAAGACCGCGTCCATCTGCTCTTCGGGAATCGTATCGGGCGGCTGCCCCGGCGGCATTGGGTAAGCACGCATCCAAAAGCCCTTGATAAATCCATAGACGAGTTGATTCGGCTCGTTGACGCTTACGTAGTAATCGATGAGATCGCCAAGCCGTCGCGCCACCTGCTCTGCGTAGCGCGCCATACGATCGGGGAAGCCTTTGTCGAGCAATCCCGCGCCGCCGCCGGCTGCCTGTACGTGCAGCGGCCAGGTGTTGTGATGGATCGTAACGACCGCTTGCATGCCGGCTGCGCGCAGATACTCCAGCAACTCGCGATAGTGCGCGAATGCTTCCTCGCTCCACACTCCGGGTTCGGGCTCGAGGCGCGCCCAGGAGAGCGAGAGGCGGAAGATCGTGCAACCAAGCCCTTTGGCGAGATCGATATCTTCGCGATAGCGATTCCAGAAATCGGTCGCTTTTCCACGTTCGGTGAGCCCGCGCGAGCGCTCCCAGAGATCGCGAATATCGTCGTTGCCGTCGTAGGCCTCACATTGATGGTCGGCCGTCGCAACGCCGAAGTGCATGCTCTCGCTCATGCGCGCACCTTCGCCGCAGGCTGGAGAGCTCCGCCGCCGTAGGCGCGAGGATGCGTCGGGCCGAAGCGAGCCCGGCATGAGATTCACCAATAAAACCTGCATCGTCACCGGTGGCGGCTCGGGAATCGGACTGGCCGCTTGCTTGCAATTCGCTCGCGAGGGCGCGCGCGTTGCGGTCGCCGATCTGCACGTCGAGGCGGCGCAGCAGACCGTGGCTGCGATCGTCGCCGCTGGCGGAACGGCGCTCGCACTCGCCGTCGATGTCGGCAACTCCGCGCAAGTGCAAGATGTAATCGCGAAGACGGTCGCCGCCTATGGACCGATCGACGCCATCGTCAACGACGCCGCGATGATGACGTTCACGCCGATCGTCGATATCGCCGAAGCCGATTTCTTTCACGTCATTACGACAAATTTAGGATCGGTCTTTTACTTTTGCAAGTACGGCATTCCGCACATGAATGACGGCGGCGCGATCGTCAATTTAAGTTCGGTGCACGCGCACGCGACCACCGCAAACGTCGTTCCGTATGCATCGTCGAAAGGCGCCATCGAGGCATTTACGCGCGGGCTGAGCATCGAACTCACCGCGCGCAAGATTCGCGTGAATGCAGTCGCTCCGGGCGCGGTCGATACGCCGATGCTCTGGAATAACCCAAACGTGAAGAGCGGCGCCGAGAAAGTCACCGGCGCAATCGGCAAGCCCGAAGATCTCGCCGCCGCGATCTGTTTTCTCGCATCGAGCGATGCGGCATTCGTCAACGGCACGACGCTCGTCGTCGACGGCGGACGCCTCGCGAACCTGTGAAGGCGAAGCGCTCCTCGGGGATGCCTACCCCTGGAGCGCCTCGGCGATAACGCGTTCCTGTTCGACGGCATGCGCGCCGGGGTAACCCTCCGACGGGCTCGCACGGTACGGGCGCCCAACGTAATCGATCTCGAGCGGACGTTCGAGCCGTTCGAGGAGACGCCGCCGCACGTATGCACGCGCACCCATGTTTTTCGGCTCTTCTTGCACCCAGACCAGGCGTTTGAGTTTGGGATAGGTCGCAAGCAGCGCGTTCATCTCCGCGCCCGGCATCGGCGAGAGCAACTCGATGCGCACGATCGCCGTCTTGCTGCGGTCGGCGTACTGCGGTGCCGCAACGAGATCGTGATAGATTTTACCGGTGCAGAGCACGATGCGCTCGATCTTCGATTTATCGGTGACGCTGGGATCGTCGATCACCGGTTGGAACGAGCTGGTCGCCATCTGGTCGATCTCGCCGTACGCGGTTTCGAGACGGAGCAACGATTTCGGCGTCATTACGACCAGCGGCACCGGATTCGGCGAACCCGCCTGCAAGCGCAGTAGATGGAAGTAATTTCCGGCCGTCGATGGATAGGCGACGCGAAGATTACCTTCGGCGGCGAGTTGCAAGAAACGCTCCAAGCGCGCGCTGGAATGTTCGGGGCCCATGCCTTCGTAACCGTGCGGTAAGAGCATCGTGAGGCGCGAGGTTTGCCCCCACTTCGCCTGGCCGGCGGCAATAAATTGGTCGATGATGATCTCGGCACCGTTGACGAAATCGCCGAACTGCGCTTCCCACAGCACGAGCGCTTTCGGCAACGTCACCGCGTAGCCGTATTCGAAACCGAGGCAGGCGTACTCCGAGAGCGGGCTATTGTGGATCTCAAATGAAGCCTTCGCATCGGCGAGGTGCGCGAGCGGAACGAACGTTGCATTCGTCGCAACATCGTGCAGCGCAGCATGACGGTGGCTGAACGTGCCGCGCCCGGTATCCTGCCCGGTAATGCGGATCGGCACGCCGGAGGTTACCAACGACGCGAATGCCAGCGCCTCGGCCATACCCCAATCGACGAGGCCCTTCTCGGCAATGAGCGCGCGACGGCGCTGGAACTGCGCGATGAGTTTTTTGTTGACCGTGAAGCCGGCCGGAACGCGCACGACCTCTTCGCTCCACGCAAGCAGTTTTTTGCGATCGATCGGCTGCAAAGTAACCGTTTCGATCGGCGTCGCCTGTCCGATTTTTTCGATAAGGCTCTTGCCGCCGTCGGCCTTGACGCGCGCGTTCGCGCTCTGCAACGCCGTCGTCGCCTGTTCGATCATTTCATTGGCACGTTCGGCGGTAATGATTCCCTGCGCGACGAGTTTATTGGCAAACAATTCGCGCGCGGTGGGATGGTTCTTGATTTTGTCGTAGAGCAGCGGCTGCGTGTACGCCGGCTCGTCTTGCTCGTTGTGGCCGAAGCGGCGATAACCGATGAGATCGATAATGACGTCGCGTTTGAACTGGCGTCGGAAATCGACCGCTAAGCGCACCGCGTCGATGCATGCGTCCAC
>DAHUYY010000095.1 GCA_027306845.1 Vulcanimicrobiota bacterium
GGGGCCGGGCTGACCCCCGCGGCGAAGTTCGACACGAGCGAGAGCCCCACGACCTCGGCCCCGAGGTGGCGGGCCGCGATCGCCTCGAGCACCGTCGACATCCCGACCGCATCGGCGCCGATCGTCCGTAGCCAGTGCGCCTCTGCCGGCGTTTCGTAGGTTGGGCCGAGCAAGCCGGCATAGACGCCTTCATGCAGGGTCTGCGAACCGGCGGCGACGCGCAGATGCGCGCGTAAACGCTCGCTGTAGAGCTCGCTGCAATCGAGAAAGAGATTCTGTTGCGGCAGCGCGACGAGCGGATTGTGCCCGGTTAAATTCAGTTGATCGGAGATCAGCATCAGGTCGCCGGGAGCGTAGCTTTCGTTGATTGCCCCGGCGGCGTTCGTCAACACGATCGTCCCCGCGCCGGCTTCTGCGGCGAGCCGCACCGTTGCCGTAACTTGTTGTGCGGAGAATCCTTGGTAGAGGTGCACGCGCCCGGCAAATGCGGCGACGCGTTTGCCGCGCCAGACGCCGACGAGCACTTCACCGGCGTGTCCGAGCAGCGGCGCGACCGGAATCCCTAAGAGTCGATCGTAGGGCAGCGCGTTAAAACTCCAGTGCTGGTGCAGTGCGGTGGAGAGCCCGGTGCCGAGGACGATCGCTACGTCGATCTTTCCGCCTGCAAGCTGCTCGATGGTGGCCGCATCGCGCGAAAGAACTTTATCCGATGGGGCGCGTCGATCGATCATGGGTGATACCTCCGTGTGGTCGTGCGTTAGGGTTCGAGAAGAATCGATCCGGTCATCTCCGCGGGCACCGGAAGGCCCATCAACGTTAAGAGCGTCGGCGCGACGTCACCGAGTTTTCCCCCGGCGCGCAATCCGCTCTCCAAATCCTCGGCGACGAGGATGAGCGGAACCGGATTGGTCGTGTGCGCGGTGAGAGGATTGCCGGCTTCGTCGATCTTTTCTTCGGCATTTCCGTGGTCGGCCGTTATCACCAAGAGCCCGCCGGCGGCGAGCACGGCCTGTGAGAGCTCCGCGATGCAGGTGTCGAGCACCTCGCATGCCTCGATCGTCGGCTCCCATTTCCCGGTGTGCCCGACCATGTCGGCGTTGGCGTAATTCATCACGACGGCATCGAAGGTTCCCGATGCGAGCGCGGCGAGGACCTCATCGGTGATCTCGCGCGCCTTCATACGCGGCGCGAGATCGTAGGTCGCGACGCTGCGGTCGGAGGGAACGAGCGTCCGTTCCTCGCCGGGAAAAATCTCTTCGCGCCCGCCGTTAAAAAAATAGGTAACGTGCGCGTATTTCTCCGTCTCCGCAAGGCGCAATTGGCGTAGCCCGGCGAGCGCGAGCACTTCACCGAAGGTATTATGCTGTGGGCGAGGGCCGAAGAGCACCGGATTGGGAAACGACTCGTCGTATTTCGTCATCGTAACGAAACGCAGGTCGTGGTAGCGTTCGTCGTTTTCGAAGAGCGTCGTTAACTGCCGGGCTCGGTCGGGGCGAAAGTTAAAAAAGATGCAAGCGTCGCCGTCCTCGATGGTGCGCGTCTTGCCGATCGTCGAAGGAACGACGAATTCATCGCTCTCGCCGCGTGCATACGCATACTCCAACGCATCGGCTGCGGTAGCAAAGCGGCGCTCCGTCTTGCCCGCGGCGAGAAGATCGTAAGCGGCCTGCGTTCGCTCCCAACGCGAATCGCGATCCATCGCGTAAAAGCGACCGGAGAGCGTCGCGATCGCGCCTTCGGCCGAAAGCGCGGCGAGCCGGCTCTCGAGCGCATCGATATATCGATGCGCCGAACGCGGCGGCGTGTCGCGTCCGTCGAGAAACGCATGAATCGCAAACGGAATGTGCGCCGCGACGGCTTCATCGACGAGTGCGAAAAGGTGCGTGATGGAGCTATGAACCTGGCCGTCGGAGAGGAGGCCAAGCAGATGCAAAGAGCCGCCGGTGCGCCGAAGATGGGCGATGGTTTCGAGCAAGACGGGGTTGCGTGCGAACTCCCCGCGTGCGATCTCATCGTCGATGACGACGACGCCTTGCGGCACGACGCGGCCGCTGCCGAGGTTCATGTGCCCGACCTCGCTGTTGCCCATGATGCCTTTCGGCAGGCCGACCGCTTCGCCGCTCGCTTCGAGGAGCGTGTGCGGAAAGCGTTCGAGTAACGCATCGTAGTGCGGCAGCAACGATGCCGCGATGGCGTTTCCGTGCGTCTCGGGGCGATAGCCCCAACCGTCGAGCACCGCGAGCACGAGCGGACGATACTTCATCGAGCGATCGCTCCGGCGATGAGCCCTGCAAACGAATGGGCTTCGAGCGATGCGCCGCCGACGAGCCCGCCGTCGATATCGGGCATCTCCATATACCCGGCGGCGTTCTCCGGTTTCATGCTGCCGCCATAGAGAATCGGGATGTCGGCGAAGGCTCTCCTGGCGGAGCGAGCGGCGTGGGCGATCTCCTGCGCGCGATCGCGGTCGCAATTTTTCCCGGTCCCGATCGCCCAGATCGGTTCGTAGGCGAGGACGATGCGCGCGGCCTGCGCTTCGGTGAGTTCGCCGGTTGCGGCCCGTATTTGTGCGAGGACGTGCGCGACGGCATTGCCGGCTTCGCGGACCTCTAAACTTTCGCCGACCGCGAGGATCGGCGTTATCTCGGCATCGAGCGCAGCGCGCACCTTCGCCCCGATCGTAGCGTCGCTTTCATGTTGGTAGAAACGGCGCTCGGAGTGACCGAGAATAACGTACGCTACGTTGAATTCCGCGAGCATCGATGCGGCAATCTCGCCGGTATACGCACCCTCTGCAAATTCGCTCATCGTTTGGGCGGCGAGTGCAACACGGCTTCCCGAATGCAGCGCGGCAGCGGCTGCGGCGAGCGCGGTAAACGGCGGCGCTATCGCGATACCGACGTTCGTCGGAAGATTTTCTGCGAGCGGAAGAAAAGATTCAACGAAGGAACGCGTCTGCGACGCGTTCTTGTTCATTTTCCAATTTCCGACAAAGAGCGGCGAACGCCGGGTCATGCGTGCTCTAACGCGGCGATACCCGGAAGTTTTCGCCCTTCGAGAAACTCCAACGTCGCTCCGCCGCCGGTGCTAACGTGCGAAACGCGGTTGGCAAAGCCGAGCAGCATCGCCGCCGCCGCCGCATCACCGCCGCCGACAACGGTGAAGGCGCTATGTTTGGTGGCGCGCGCGATCGCATCGCCGATCGCTCGGGTTCCGGCGCGATAGCTTTCCTTTTCGTAGACGCCCATCGGCCCGTTGAAGACGACGGTCTTCGCGTGCGAAAGCGTGTCGGAATAAATTTTCGCCGTCGCCGGGCCGATATCGAGAATCATTTCGTCGCCGACGTCGTCGATGGAGACGACGTGCGAGCGGTCGTCGGCATCGAAGCTGGGGGCAACGACGGCGTCTTTTGGCAGAAGAATCTGCACGTTCTTTCCGTCGGCGCGAACGAGAATTTCGCGTGCCGGATCGAGATCGTCGTCGCGCAGCGAATTGCCGACGCCGACGCCTTTTGCCGCGAGGAAGGTGTTCGCCATTCCCCCGCCCACGCAAAACGCATCGACACGATCCATAAGGTGCGTGAAGAGCGCGACTTTGTCGCGAACCTTCGCGCCGCCGATCGCGCAGACGAACGGCCGCTTCGGAGAGCCGAGGAGCCCCGAGAGCGCACGAATCTCCGATTCGAGTAACGGCCCTGCGGCGCAGGGCAACAGGTGCGCGATCGCTTCGGTCGAGGCGTGCGCGCGATGTGCGGTGCCGAAGGCGTCGTTCACGAAGATGTCGCCGTTCTCGGCGAGCGCGCGCGCGAAGGCCGGATCGTTCGCCTCTTCGCCGGCGTGAAAGCGCACGTTCTCAAGCAGTACGATCTCGCCGGGTTGCAGCGCGGCGATCGCAGCGCGGGCAGGCTCGCCGATGCAATCGGTTGCAAAGGCGACCGGCGAGCCGAGGCGTCGTGCGAGTGCCTCGGCGACGATGCGAAGCGAGTAGCGCTCGTCAACTTTGCCCTTCGGGCGCCCGAGATGCGAGAGCACGACCGTGCGCGCCCCTGCTGCTTGCAGGCGTCGCAGCGTCGGTAACGCCGCATCGAGCCGCGTATAGTCGAGCACCGCGCCATCTTTGAGCGGTACGTTGAAATCCTCGCGAAGAAGGACGCGCTTGCCGCTGCAGTCGATTTCGTCGAGCGTCGAAAAAGGCATAACGCTAGGCCTTCAGGCTATGCAGCACCAGCGACGTAAGGTCGGCAAGTCGACACGAGTAGCCCCACTCGTTGTCGTACCATGCAGCGAGCTGAATGAGATCGCCGTTGGCGTTGTTTAAGCCCGAATCGATAATCGAGCTGTACGGCGATTTTTTGAAGTCGCTCGACACGAGCTCTTCTTCGCAGAACTGCACGTATTCTTTGAGCTCGCCGTGTGCGGCTTTGCGCAGAAGGGCGTTGAGTTCGTCCTTCGTCGTCGCTTTCTTCACCTGAGCGACGAGATAGATCATCGAGACCGTCGGCGTGGGAACGCGCAGCGCGAAGCCGTCGAAGGTTCCTTCGATTTCGGGAATCGTGAGGTAGAGCGCTTTCGCCGCTCCCGTGCTCGTCGGCACGATGTTCGTCGCCGCGTTGCGGGCGCGCCGCAGATCCTTATGTGGTGCGTCGAGGATATTCTGGTCGTTGGTGTAGGAATGCACCGTCGTCATGAAGCCCTTCACCCAACCGAGACCGTCGACGATCGGCTTGACCGCAGTCGCGAGGCAATTCGTGGTGCACGAAGCGTTGGAGATAATGTGGTGCTTCGCGGGGTCATATGATTTTTCGTTGACGCCGAGGACGACGGTGATATCCTCGCCTTTTGCCGGCGCCGAAATGATGACTTTCTTCGCGCCGCCGCCGTCGATATGGGCGCGCGCCTTCGCCGCATCGGTAAAGAGCCCGGTCGATTCGATCACGACGTCGACTCCGTGTTGCTTCCAGGGAAGCTTCGCCGGGTCGCGCTCGGCGATCACCGCGATCCGCCGCCCGTCGATGGTCATTTCGGCGGCCGATGCGGAGACGGTGCCCGGATAGGCGCCGTAGTTACTGTCGTGTTTGAAGAGGTGCGCGCATTCGGCGGCGCTGGTGAGATCGTTCACGGCGACGATCTCGATCTCCGGGTGGCGCTCGAGCAGCGCTTTAGTAAAATTCCGTCCGATGCGGCCGAAGCCGTTGATGCCGATGCGCATGCAGTACTCCGTTGTAAAAGAAAGCACGTCCAGAGCGCCCGCTGCGAAGGCGGCGAGCCGCTGACCCGTACTTTTACCGGGTCGCGAGCGGCCGCCCCTTCCTCACGTGCCCGAACCCTCGCCGCGCAGGCGCCCGAGGTGGCGAGCTAACGCCGAGAAGCGGCTCTGGACCGTCGGTTTGGAGACCGGCGGTTCGCAGCGCGCCCCGAGTTCGGCTAAGGCGGCTTCGGGGTACTTCAGGCGCAGTTCGGCGACCTCTCGTAGCGCCGGAGAGAGGGATTTGAGCCCGTGTTCGCGCGAGATCTCGAGCACGAGCCGGCGTTGGCTCGCCGCCGCGCCGGCGCTGCGGTCGAGGTTGGCGGCCTCGGTGTTCACCAGACGATGGATACGGTTTTTCGTTTCGCGCATCGCGCGAATATCTTCCAGCGCGAGCACCGTGCGGTGGGCACCTAACAACGTCAGCAATTCCACGATGGTATCGGAGTGTTTGTAATAGAGCACCTCGCGCGCCTTTCGCTTCGTGCGCTTCGGGGGATAGCCGAGCCCGGCGAGCAAGGCTTCAAGGCGCGCGGCGGGCGCTGCATCGTGCGGCGTAAATTCGAGATGGTAGCCGGCGCTCTCCGCCGCGAGCGAACCGACGGCAAGAAATGCCGCGCGCGCCTCCATGATGCGATCGCAACGTCGTCGCGGTTTGTGCGCGGTTCCGAGGAACTCTTTGGGGATTCGGATGCTGTAATCGACGCCGCCGCGGAGCCGCTTCACGGGCTGCGATTCGATGACGAACGATTTACGGTCGGGGAGCAAGGACCAAAAGAGTCGCGCCACCGCATTGCGTTGCGTGTGAAAGCGCCCGCGCACTTCACCGTAGGTGACGAGTGCGCCGAGCAGGGCGAGCCGACAGTGATCGGCGCCGGGCATCTCGCGCGCGAGCGCATCTTTTGCGTCGGTCGAGAGCGATGCGTTCATCGGGCGCGCGCTATATCCACTCGTCTGGTTGCTCGCGTCGCGTCTCGACGACGTCGTAGAGGGCGGCGGGCACCACCGAAGGCGTGACGCGCAACGGAACCTCGAGCACGCGTACCACGACGATGCGGTTCACGTAATGAATCTCCAACATGTCGCCGACGGCGACGCGGTGGCCCGGCTTCAAAGCTTTCCCGTCGCGCAAAATGCGGCCGTGTTCGAGCGCTTCGTGCGCTTCGCTGCGTCGTTTTGCCAGCCGGGCGACTTTGAGAAACTTATCGAGCCGCATACGCACGATAATGCGCGCCCGCGCGGCGATCACCTTCGCCGAAGGGGGTTGCCTGTCGCTCCTCCGCGAACGCACGGCGAATGGCAACGAGTGCACCGGCGCGCCGCGGCGGGTTCGATCCGCTCGACGAGAGCAAACCGATGTGGAAAAGCCTCGCGCTTTTTCTCGTGCCGTTAATGCTCAGCAACATCATGCAATCGGCATCGGGGACATTCGGCAGCATCTTTCTCGGCCGTCTGATCGGCGTTGAAGCGCTCGCCGCGGTCTCGGCGGTCTTCCCGCTTATTTTCGCGCTTTTTTCGTTTTTGATCGGCATCGGCAGCGGTAGCACGGTCTTAATCGGGCAGGCCTACGGCGCGAAAGATATTCACAAGGTCAAAAAAATCGCCGGCACGGTTTTGGGGGCGACGCTGGCGATGGGGATCGTCGTCGCCGTTCTCGGCGAACTCTTCTCTCCGCTCATGCTGGCGGCGCTCGGGACGCCGGCGAGCATTATCCACGATTCCGACAGCTACGCGCGCGTGCTCTTCCTGTTTTCGCCCGTGCTATTTCCGTACATCACGTACACGACGGTGATGCGCGGCGTCGGCGACGCGAAGACGCCGTTCTACGCGCTGACCTTTTCGACGATTTTAAGCATCGCGCTCGCCCCGGCATTCATTCTCGGGTGGTTCGGGCTGCCGCATCTCGGGGTCGTGAGCGTCGCAGTTGCATCGATTATCGCGCAAAGCCTCGCATTGTTTGGGTTGCTACTCATTCTTCGGTTACGGAACGACCCGCTTCAACTCGACCGTGAGATGCTCCGCGATTTCATCGTCGACTGGAAGATCT
>DAHUYY010000096.1 GCA_027306845.1 Vulcanimicrobiota bacterium
ATCGGTGGCGAGCCCGATCCCCAAGCGTAGCGCCTCGACGAAGCGATTGAGGAGCCCGGCGGTGACCTCGGGGATCTTCGCGAAGCGCGGTGTTGGGCGGATCACCCGTGCCGCGGCGATCGTTCCCCAGAGCTCGGCAAGCTCGCTATAGCGACCCGTGGCGACGAACCACGCGTTGATCGCCCCGCTCGAACTGCCGAAGACCGCTCGATAGGGCGGCAGCGGCTCCCCGTCGCCGATGCCCGCTTCTCGGCGAAGAGCTTCGATGACTCCGGCCTCGTACGCGCCGCGAGCGCCGCCGCCGCTGAGGACCAGGGCCGCCGGGGCGCGAACGTCGCGCTCCTCGGGAAAGGCATCGAGCGCTCCCGGAAGGGCGAGCCCTCCCGGAATCCCAATCAGGCTGGAGAGGAAGGCCGTCCGTCGCATGCGCGAGCCTTCGGGTGTCGGAAGAACTTGACCTAGAGCCGACTCTCCGGTAGACTCTTTCTTCGGCGCCGTCCACTCTAGCGGCGCACGCGGCATCGCCCGAGGACACCGTTTTGCGGGTCGGTCGGGCACGAACGCAATCGCCGAGCGTTCGAGAGAAGATCGGCACTGCCGGTCGAGGCGACGACACCCCGGCGTTCGGGGAAAGATAAAGTAGAAGCGGAGCTTTCGTTTGGCTGCCAAGAAGCAAACCAAAACACGTAAAAAACGTGAAGTTAAAAACGTCCATTCGGGCGTCGCTCACGTTCATGCGTCGTTTAACAACACGATCGTAACGATTGCCGACGGACATGGAAACGTGATCTCGTGGGCTTCGGCCGGTAATCTCGGATTCAAAGGCTCGAAGAAGTCGACGCCGTTCGCAGCGCAGATGGCGGCCGAAGCGGCCGCGCGCAAGGCGATCGAACACGGGATGAAAAGTACCGAAGTATTGGTGAAGGGCCCCGGATCGGGGCGCGAAGCGGCGATCCGTTCGCTGCAGGCCGCCGGACTGGAAGTGACGCTCATCAAAGATGTAACCCCTATCCCGCACAACGGCTGCCGCCCTCCAAAACGGCGTCGCGTGTAACGGAGTAAGAGAGAGAGATGTCGCGTTACAATGGACCCGTTTGCCGCCTCTGCCGTCGCGAAACCGCGTCGAGCAAGACCGGCGAAAAGATCAAACTTTTTCTGAAAGGCGATCGCTGCCTTACCCGCAAGTGCGCCGTCGAGCGTCGCGGAACCGCCCCCGGCCAAAAAACGACCGGCGGCAAAATGCGCACGAAGGTCTCGGAATACGGACGTCAGCTTCGCGAGAAGCAGAAGATGCGTCGTTATTACGGCGTGCACGAAACGCAGTTCGAGAATTACTTCCGCGAAGCGGCGCGCGTTCCGGGACAGACCGGCAAAACGTTCTTGCAGCTTCTGGAGCGTCGACTCGATAACGTCGTCTATCGGCTCAATTTAGCGATGAGCCGCTCGCAGGCGCGCCAACTTGTTACCCATCGTCATTTCCGCGTCAACGGAAAAGTCGTGAACGTTCCTTCGTTCATCGTGCGCCCCGGCGACGTGGTGACGATCGGCGAGCGGAGCATGAAATCGCTGGTATTCGAGGCAAATCTGGAAGTCGCACGCAATCGTCGCCCCCCCGATTGGCTGGAGTGGAACGAGAGCGAGAACACGGCCAAGGTGCTGCAGATTCCGAGCCGCGAGCACATCGACACTCCGGTCGACGAACAACTCATCGTCGAATTTTACTCGCGCTAACGAGCGCAAACTCACCCATCCGCCGCTAGGCGTCAGATCGCCGCGCTCGACGACGATCGCGGCGGATAACGTAAGCGGTACAAAGGAATCACGAAAAACCAATGAATTCTCTCGATGTAGCGCAGGGCGCCACCATTCTCATCCGCGAAAAGCGCGGCAACTTTGCCAAGATCGTCGTCGAACCGCTCGAACGCGGCTTTGGCGTCACGCTCGGCAATTCGCTTCGCCGCGTCTTGTTAAGCTCGATTCCGGGCGCAGCGGTCACCTACATGAAGATCGACGGGGTCTTGCACGAGTTCTCGACGATCTCCGGTATGGTCGAAGACACCATCGCCCTCATGCTCAACCTGAAGGGCTTGCCGATCAAGCTCAACGCGGACGAACCGAAGGTTCTCACCATCGACGTCAAAGGAGCGCGTGAGGTCACGGCGGCCGATATCTCCGTCGACGCCGACGTCGAGATCCTCGATCCCTCGTACCACCTGGCGACGCTCACCTCGAAGGACGCGCAGCTTTCGATGGAATTGGGAATCGAGAAGGGGCGCGGCTACGTCACCGCCGACAAACAGCGAAATATCGAGCACATGATCGGTTTAATTCCGATCGACTCGATTTTTTCACCGGTTCACAAAGTGAACTTCACCGTCGACGACACGCGCGTCGGACAGAGAGTCGATTACGACCGCCTTACGCTGGAAATTGAGACGAACGGGTCGATCTCGCCCGAGGACGCGTTGATCGCGGCCGCGCGGATCCTTCACGAGCGTCTCGAACTCTTCACCAACTTCTTGGCAAACAGCGAACCGATGGAGCTCGCTCCCGCCAATGAGTGGGACGTTCCCGTCGATACGCTCAACCTTTCGGTCCGTTCCTCGAATTGCATCAAGCGGGCCGGAATTACGCGCGTCTCGGAACTATTGGATCTCACCGAAGCGGAAATCATGAAAATGCGTAGCTTCGGACAGAAATCACTCGATGAAATCAAGAGCGTGCTCGCCGAACGCGGGCTCTCTCTCCGCCTGAACTAAAGAGGAAGCGATCATGCCACATCAGCTAAAATATAAGCGCCTCTCGCGCACCGACGGTCACCGCAAGGCACTGCTTCGCAACCTGGCGACCTCGTTCTTTAAGCACGAGAAGATCGAGACGACCTCTACGAAGGCGAAAGAGATCGTTCGCGTCGCCGAACGGCTGATCAGCACGGCGATGCCGGGCGACCTTGCCGCGCGTCGCCGTATCGCTGAGTTCCTTACCGAACCGGCGGTCGTGAAAAAGCTCGTCGAGCAGATCGCTCCGGCGCTCAAAGGGCGCTCGGGTGGTTTTACGCGCATCACGAAGAGCCGGGTACGCCCGGGCGATGCCGCCGAACTCTCGATCGTCGAGCTCGTAAAATAGCGCGCGTTCCATTCCTCATGTCCGCCAATCAAGCGACGCCTCGGGCAACCCGGGGCGTCGCTTGCGTGTCGGAGAGGGGTCGATGAACGAACTTGCCGCGCGGCGTCTGCGCCGCCTTATCGCCGGAGATGTACTCGAACGCACCGAGGCCGCCGCCTTCGTCGGTGAGTTGATGGATGGTGCGCTCGATGATATCGCGGCGGCCGGTGCATTGGTTGCGCTTGCGATGCGCGGCGAGAGCGTCGAAGAGATCGTCGGTGCCGCCGAAGCGATGCGCGCGCGGATGGTGGAGCTCGCGCACGAAACCGACGAGGTCGTCGATATCGTCGGAACCGGCGGCGACGGAGCCGGAACGATCAATCTTTCGACGATGGCGGCACTCGTTCTCGCCGCTGCGGGTATTCCGGTTGCAAAACACGGAAATCGGGCCGCATCGAGCGCGTGCGGCAGCGCCGACGTACTCGAGGCATGCGGCTACCGTCTCGACCTTCCCGCCGATCGTTCGGCCGCTATTCTCAAGGAAACCGGCTTCGCTTTTTTATTCGCTCCGCGCTATCACCCGGCGATGCGCAACGTTGCAAACGTTCGCCGGACGCTCGGCGTGCGGACGATATTTAATCTGCTCGGGCCGCTCTGTAACCCGGCTCGCGCACCGCTGGCGTTAGTCGGCGTCGCGCGCGAGGAGCTCGTCGAACC
Organism: Vulcanimicrobiota bacterium; assembly: GCA_027306845.1. GTDB lineage: Bacteria > Vulcanimicrobiota > Vulcanimicrobiia > Vulcanimicrobiales > Vulcanimicrobiaceae > JABEUX01. The sequence continues at coordinate 3,823 of DAHUYY010000096.1, forward strand.
GATCGGCGATGTCATGCGTGCTTTGGGCGTGCGTGCCGGCGGCGTCATCTGCGGCGAAGGCGGCGTCGATGAAGCGATCGGCGACGGAATCACGCATCTCTATCGCTTCGACGAATCGCAGGTGCGGCGCGAACGGATCGACCCGCGGGCACTGGGGATATCGGTTCCGCTCGCCGACCTCGTCGAGCGCAACATCGAAGGCGCTGCTCGTGCCTTCCGCGATATCCTCGGCGGCCGGCGCTCGGGGCGTTCGGAGGTCGTCGCGCTCAACGCCGCGGTCGCGATGTTGGTCATCGGTCGCGCGAATAGCCTCGAAAGCGCGCTCGTTCGCGCGCGCGAGATTCTCGCCTCGGGGCGCGCACTCGCACTTTTCGAGCGGGCTGCCGAGGCGAGCCGTGCCTGATATCCTTTCGCAGATCTTTCAACGCAAGGCGATGCGGCGGCACGATGAGGAGCGGCGCGTTCCCTACGACGGGCTCGTAGGGATCGCACGCGAACGGCTGCACGAGCGGCGAAACTTTGCCTCGGCCCTCGAGCGTGCGCACGGCATCGCCATCATCGCCGAGATCAAGGGCGCATCGCCTTCGGCGGGAACGATCGCGAAAAACTTCGATCCCGTCGCCGTGGCGCGGCAATACACCGCTGCCGGCGTCGATGCGATCAGCGTGCTGACCGAGGAAGAGCACTTTCTCGGCGATATCGCCTATCTCGACCGCGTGCGCGCGGTGAGTTCGGCGCCGCTCTTGCGAAAGGATTTCATCGCGACTCCCTACGAAGTTGCCGCTTCGGCTGCAGCGGGAGCCGACGCGATATTGCTGATCGTAGCGGCATTACGCGACGATGAAGTGCGCGCGTGCATGGAGGAAGCGCAGCGTTTCGAACTCGCAGCGCTCGTAGAGGTTCACGACGCGCAAGAACTCGAGCGCGCGATCTCGCTCGGCGCGCGAATCATCGGGGTCAACAATCGAAACCTCCGTTCGCTCTCGGTCGATCTCGCAGTCGGTGAAGCGCTCCTGCCGCAGATTCCGTCCGATCGTTTTGCCGTCGGCGAGAGCGGTATGCGTGACGAGCGAGATGTGCTGCGACTCGCTCGCGCGGGCGCGCGCGCTGTTTTGATCGGCGAGTCGTTGATGCGTGAGGCGAGGCCGGGGAAGAGGATCGCGGCGATTCGCGAGGCCGTCTGCACGCTGCAATGAGAACGAGGATAAAATTTTGCGGTATGACGACGCGAGCCGATGCCGAGCTCGCAGTGGCGTGCGGTGCCGACGCTGTCGGATTTATTCTCGCGCCCTCGCCGCGCCGCATTGAATTGGAGGAGGCGGCAGCGATTTCGGAAGAATTGCCGCCGTTCATTACGACGACGCTGGTGCTCGTCGACCCAAGCGAGCGCTTTTTAGCCGAGGCCGCCGCAGCTTGCCCCAGCGCGCTCTTGCAATGCGCCGGCGACGAAGATCCGGCGATGCTCGAACCCTATGCAAAGCGAATCGTAAAAGCGCTCCATGTCGGCGAAGATAGCGATCCCGCGTTGCTAACCGCGGCGTGCAACCGGTATCGCCGATTTCATGTTTTGCTCGATACGATGGGCGGCGCCGCACGCGGCGGAACCGGCGTGTCGTTTGCCTGGGATCGCGTCGTCGATATCGTGCGCAGTCGCCCGACGATCGTCGCCGGCGGATTGACGCCGGCAAATGTCGGCTTGGCGATTCGAACGTTGCGGCCGTACGGCGTCGACGTTCGCAGCGGAATAGAACGGAACGGACGAAAGGATGAGGCGCTCATGCGCGCATTTCAAGCGGCGGTAAACGATGTCGATCGAACCTAACGCACGCGGTTATTTCGGGGCTTTTGGCGGACGCTTCGTCCCCGAGGTGCTCGTCGCCGCGCTCGACGAACTCGAAGGAGCGATGCGCGATGCGTTCGCCGACGATGCGTTTTGGAGCGGCTATCGCGAGGCGTTACGCGATTTCGTCGGGCGCCCGTCGGCGCTCTATCCGGCGCGCCGCTTCCTCGGCGAAGCCGCCGCGGCACCGTTGTTGCTCAAGCGGGAAGATACCAATCATACCGGTGCCCACAAAATCAACAACACCGTCGGGCAGGCGTTGCTCGCGATGCGCATGGGTAAGCGACGTTTGATCGCCGAGACCGGCGCGGGGCAGCACGGCGTCGCCACCGCGACCGTCGGTGCGAAGTTCGGCCTTCCCGTCGACGTCTATATGGGCGCGCTCGATGTCGAGCGACAAGCGCTCAACGTCTATATCATGCAACTTCTCGGTGCGACAGTGCACCCGGTATCGGGCGGAACGAAGACGCTCAAGGATGCCACGAACGAGGCGTTCCGGGTTTGGGCGGCGCAGGTCGAGGAGAGTTTTTACGTGATCGGTAGCGTCGTCGGAGCGCATCCGTATCCGTTCATGGTGCGCGAATTTCAGAAGGTGATCGGCGAAGAGACGCGGGCGCAGTGTTTAGAGCGCTACGGCCGCCTCCCATCCGATGTAATCGCTTGCGTCGGCGGCGGAAGCAATGCGATGGGAATGTTTTCGGCATTCATCGACGACGCTGACGTGCGCCTGTGGGGCGTTGAGGCCGCCGGCGAGGGCCTAACGAGCGGAAAGACGGCAGCTGCGCTCGGTGCGGGAAGCGTCGGCGTTCTGCACGGATCGCGTTCCTATCTGTTGCAGAGCGATCGCGGCCAAGTGATCGAGACGCATTCGATCAGTGCCGGGCTCGATTATCCCGGCGTCGGCCCCGAGCATGCCTACCTCAAGGATTCGGGGCGCGCTACCTACGTCGCGGTTACCGATGACGAAGCGCTCGCCGCCTTTCACGCGTGCGCGCGGCGCGAAGGTATCCTCCCCGCACTCGAGAGCGCGCACGCGCTTGCATTCGCAAAAAAGCTCGCCGCCGATCGTGGACCCGACTCATTGATCGTCGTGAACCTCAGCGGACGCGGCGACAAAGATATCGCGCAAATTCGCGCGCTCGGCGAACGCAGCGAGGTACCCGGATGAAGCTCGCGACTGCCTTTGCCGCTGCGACGCGTCGTCGCCCGGCGTTCATCCCGTACGTGATGGCCGGCGATCCCGATCTCGCAACGACCGCGGCGATCGTGCGGGCGTTGGCGCGGAGCGGAGCGACCGCAATCGAACTCGGCATTCCCTACGGCGATCCGCTCGCCGACGGGCCGACGATTGCGGCGGCCGGCCAGCGCGCGCTCGAACGGGGAACGCGTATGTGCGATGTGCTCGCGCTGGCGTCACGGCTCCGTGACGCGATCCCCATCGTGCTTTTCACGTACTACAACCTCGTTCACGCATACGGGCTGGAACTATTCGCGCAAGATGCCGTACGTTCTGGGGTCGCCGGAGCGATCGTTCCCGACGTGACGCTCGAGGAGCT
>DAHUYY010000097.1 GCA_027306845.1 Vulcanimicrobiota bacterium
CTTCTCCGCCGTCTTTAACGAGCGCAACGCGTCGACGGTCGCCATCACCACATTGATCGGATTGGTCGTGCCCAAGCACTTAGTGAGAATATCGTGGATACCCGCGAGCTCGAGAACGGCACGCATCGAGCCGCCGGCGATAACGCCGGTACCCGGTGCGGCCGGTTTGAGCATTACGCGCGCAGCGCCGATCTGATACGTCACTTCGTGCAGAATCGTCTGCTCGACCATCGGAACGGTGATGAGATTCTTTTTCGCCCGTTCGACCGCTTTGCGGATCGCTTCGGGAACTTCACCGGCCTTACCGGTCGCGTAGCCGACTTTTCCTTTGCGATCGCCGACGACGACGAGCGCGCTGAAACTGAAGCGCTTGCCGCCCTTGACGACCTTCGCCACGCGGTTGACGCGGACGACGGTCTCTTCAAAGCCGCTGTTATCGCGGTCGCGCGGATTATTGCGATAGTTCATCGATTAAAACTCCAGACCGGCTTCGCGCGCTGCCTGCGCGAGCGCCGCAACGCGACCGTGATATTGGTAGCCGCCGCGATCGAAGACGACGGATGCGATGCCGGCTGCCTTGGCTTTGGCGGCGATCGAGGACCCGACGCGTGTTGCCGCGTCGATGTTCGTCGTCGATTCCAAGCCTTCGGCAAGCGACTTCTCGCGCGTAGACGAAGCGACGAGCGTGTGCCCCTTCGCATCGTCGACGATGACGGCGTAGATGTGGTGCAGGGTACGGCGCACCATCAGGCGCGGCCGTTCGGCCGATCCCGAGACGCGCTTGCGCAAACGCACGTGGCGCGCGCGGCGTGAATCGTTTTTGGAATTACGCGCCATTACTTCTTCCCTGCCTTCCCGGCTTTACCGAGCTTCTTCTTGATGCGCTCGCCTTCGTAACGAACGCCCTTGCCCTTATAAGGCTCCGGCGGGCGGAGACCGCGAATTTCGGCTGCGACCTGCCCGACCTTCTGTTTATCGATTCCGTCGACGTGCACTTTGTTCTGCCCCTCGACGGAGAGCGTGATGCCCGTAGGAGCGGCGTAAACGACGGGATGGGAATAACCCAACGTCAAGTTCAGGTTTTCGCCGGCTTTCGCTGCACGATAACCCACGCCCTGAATCTCCAGGCTCTTGCGAAAACCCTTACTGACGCCTTCGATCATGTTGGCGATGAGCGTACGCGTGAGGCCATGGGCGCTCCGATGCGGCTTTCCATCGCCTTTTCGTTCGACGAGAACGCGGCCGTCTTCGAGTTTCACGCTGACGACATCGGTAAGGATGTGCTGCTGTAACTCACCCTTGGGGCCTTTCACGAACACCTCGCGCTCGCCGAGTTTCACTTCGACGCCCGAGGGAACGTTGACCGGTAATTTTCCAATTCGCGACATGCTATTCGTTCCTACTTACCAGACGTACGCCAGGACTTCGCCGCCGACTCCGAGCTTTTTGGCCCGTTTGCCGGACATGATGCCCCGCGACGTGGAGATAATGACAATGCCGAGTCCGCCGAGAACTCGGGGAATCTCGCCCTTGCCGGTATACACGCGTAGACCGGGGCGCGAGATGCGACGCAAGCCGGTAATGACTTTTTCTTTCTCGGGGCCGTAGCGCAACTTAATACGCAAGGTGCCCTGAGGTCCGTCGCTCAAACGCTCGACGCCGTCGATAAAGCCCTCTTCCTTCAGGATCTCCGCGATCGCCGCTTTGACGCGGGAAGCCGGAACATCGACTGCCGGATGGTTGGCCGTATTTGCGTTGCGAATGCGGGTAAGAAGATCGGCAACGGGATCGGTTGTTACTGACATTTTACGTTCCTCTCCCTACCACGAAGCCTTCGTTACGCCGGGAACGACGCCACGATGTGCGAGTTCGCGGAAGCAAATGCGGCACAATGCAAACTTACGAAGGAAGCCGCGAGGGCGTCCGCAGAGTTTGCACCGATTGTGCGCGCGCACCGAGAATTTCGATTTGCGTTCCGATTTGACGATCATCGAGGTCTTCGCCATTAGTTGCGTCCCTTCTGGATCGGCAATCCCATCGCGGTGAGGAAAGCGTTGGCTTCCTCATCGTTTTTCGCTGTCGTTACGATGGTGATATCCATGCCGCGCATTTTGTCGACTTTATCGAAGTTGATTTCCGGGAAAACGATCTGTTCTTTTAAACCGAGGTTGTAATTACCGCGGCCATCGAACGATTTCGCCGGCAGCCCGCGAAAATCGCGGATGCGCGGCAATACGATGTTGAAAAGTTTATCGAGAAAAACGTACATACGCTCGCCGCGTAGCGTCACTTTGGCCCCGACATTCATCCCTTCGCGAAGTTTGAAAGCCGCGATCGACTTCTTCGCTTTGGTGATGACCGGCTTCTGCCCGGCGATCGCAACCATCTCGGCGACGGCGACATCGAGCGCCTTCGCATTGCTGATGGCGTCGCCGACGCTCATGTTAATCACGACTTTTTCCAATTTTGGAACCTGCATAGCGTTCGAATAGCCGAACTTTTCGGTCAGCATCGAGCGTACCGCCGATTCGTATTTTTCACGAAGACGATTCATCTCTTACGCTCCCTTGACCGACTCGCGAGCCGGCTCACCGCACTTCGCGCAGAGACGCGCCGCGCGGCCATCGGGGTTACGGCCGTGACGGACCCGGGTGGGGGCCTTGCACTTCTCGCAGACGTACATCAGCGTCGAAAGAGGCAACGGGGCTTCCTTCTCGATGATGCCGCCGTTGGGAACGGCTCCGCCCATATTCTGCTGCTGTTCCTGTTGGGGTTTCGTGTGGCGTTTCACGATATTGATGCCCTCCACGGTCGCCGTGCCGGCGCCGGGGAAGACGGCCTTCACCGTTCCACGTTTGCCTTTGTCGCGTCCGCGGCGCACGAAGACCGTGTCGCCCTTGATGATATTCGCTTTATCGGCCATAGCTCTCTTAGAGTACCTCCGGAGCGAGCGACGCGATCTTCAGGAAGCCGCGATCGCGCAATTCGCGCATCACCGGCCCGAAGACGCGCGTGCCGCGCGGATCGAGGTTGTCTTTTTCACCTTTGATGATAACGCAGGCATTATCGTCGCAGCGCACGGTCGAGCCGTCGGGGCGGCGCATCGGAGCCGAGGTGCGAACGATGACGGCCTTGACGACCTGCCCCTTCTTCACAGCGGCACCGGGAATGGCGCTCTTCACCGATCCGACGACGATATCGCCGACGAAGGCGTACGGATGCCGGCTGCCGCCGGTCACGTGAATGACCAACAACTCTCGGGCTCCCGAATTATCGGCGACTTTCAGTCGCGTCTCTTGCTGAATCACTTACTTCGCCCTCTCGACGATTTCAACTAACCGCCAACGCTTATCGCGCGAGAGCGGGCGGCATTCGGTGATGCGCACCACGTCGCCGATCTTCGCTTCGTTCTTTTCATCGTGCGCCTTGAAGCGCGTCGATTTTCTAACGATCTTGCCGTATTGCGGATGCGGCACGCGGGTCTCGGTGACGACGACGATCGTCTTATCCATCTTGTTCGACGCTACGCGACCCTGTTTGATGCGACGGTTCGGCGCACGATCGACGTTATTATGCTGCTCCATGCTGCTCCTCGGCCATCCGTTTTTCGGAGATGACGGTCTGAATGCGCGCGTACGTCCGACGCATCGCACGAATTTTGCTGAAATCGCTCAAGTGGCCCGTGCGCAGTGCGAAACGGAGGTTAAACATCTCGCTTTTGGTTTCGCGAGCCTTTTGCTGCAACTCCGCAACCGAAAGATTGCGGAACTCGCTCAAATCACCGTTTTTCACGCCGTCTCCTCCTCACGCGCGACGACTTTGGTTCCGATCGGAAGCTTGGAGGCCGCCAACCGCAACGCTTCGCGCGCAATATCCGGCGCTACGCCGGAGAGTTCGAATAGCACGCGCCCGGGGCGCACCACGGCGACCCAGAACTCCGGGTTACCCTTACCCGAACCCATGCGCACTTCGGCAGGCTTCTTGGTTGCAGGCTTATCCGGGAACACTTTGATCCAGACTTTACCGCCGCGCTTGATATGGCGCGTCATGGCGATACGTGCCGCCTCGATCTGACGATTGGTCATCCAGCACGGCTCGAGCGCCTGTAAACCGAAATCGCCGAACGTCAAGGAATTGCCGCGCGTTGCTCGCCCGGTCATGCGACCGCGCTGAACTTTGCGCCACTTTACTCGTTTTGGGGTTAACATCTCTACTGCGGTGCCTCCATATCGGGAGCAACGGTTTCTACGACCACCGGATCGGCGGCGACGACAACGCTCTCGGCGACATCGGCAGGGCCGACCGATCGAGGAGCGGGGCGAGCGCCACGGCCGGGCGCACCGGGCCGGTTGCCCGTGCGGGGCCCGCGATCGCGGCCCGAGCGTTCGCCGCGCGTGGGACCGCTGCGGGTACCGTCGGGGAGAACCTCTCCGCGATAGATCCACACCTTCACGCCGATGCGGCCGAAGGTCGTGAACGCTTCAACGTTCGCGTAATCGATGTCGGCTCGCAGCGTGTGCAACGGCACCTTGCCGTCGGAGCTGCGTTCGGTACGCGCGATCTCGGCGCCGCCGAGCCGCCCCGAAACCTGCACCTTCACGCCGCGTGCGCCGGCTTTCATCGTACGCATAATCGCCTGTTTGATAGCGCGACGAAACGCAATGCGCTTCTCGAGCTGATCGACGATATTCTGCCCGACCAAGCGTGCATCGAGTTCGGGAACCTTGATCTCCATCACGTTGACGGCAACGGCTTTACCGGTCAGCTTTTCGAGATCTTTGCGGATCTCTTCGATGCCGACGCCGCGCTTACCGATGATGATACCCGGCTTCGCAGTGTTGACGATAACGCGCGCTTGATTGGAGCGACGTTCGACTTCGATCTTGCTGATCGAGGCCTTACGCTGCCAATTCTTCTCGAAGAACTTACGGATCGCGACGTCCTCGTGAAGCCAATCGATATAGTGCTTCTTTTCGAACCACCGGCTATCCCAGGTACGCGTGATGCCCAGTCGCATTCCGACCGGATGAATCTTCTGCCCCATCGTTACTCCGTTGCCTTTGCAGTCGCGGTCGTTTTCGCAGGAGCGGGCCGACGCGTCGCCTTCGGCAACGCGACCGATGCACCGGGGCGCTTGAAGCGTGCCTTCTGCGGTTTGCTCTCGCTCACGACCACGGTGACGTGCGAGAGGCGCTTGCGCTTGAAATACGCACGCCCTTGCGCGCGCGGATCGAGGCGCTTGGTAAACCGTCCGCCCGGGCCGCCATCGACCGTAATGCGGGCGATGTAGAGCTCGTCGGTGTTCATGCTGTGGTTATTTCCGGCGTTTGCTACCGCACTGCGAACGAGCTTCTCGATCGGTTCGGCGGCGAAGACGCCGGCGAACTTCAAAGTTGCAAGCGCTTCGCTAACGCTCATTCCGCGAATGGCGTCGGCCACGCGACGGAGCTTCCGCGGCGCCATGCGAACGAAGCGCAGGTGCGCGACGGCTTCGGTGCGCGTTTGCGTATCCTGGCTCACTTCACACCCGCCTTATCGCCGCCGTGCCCTTTGAAGTGGCGCGTCGGTGCAAATTCGCCGAGCTTATGGCCGACCATGTTCTCGGTCACGTACACGGGAACGTGTGCTTTTCCATTATGGACGCCGATCGTATGCCCGACCATCGTCGGGACGATCGTCGAGGCGCGGCTCCACGTTTTGACGACGCGCTTTTCGCGCGTCTGGTTGAGCTGCTCGACTTTGGCGAGGAGATGGTCCGCGACGAACGGACCCTTCTTTAACGAACGTCCCATCTGTTATGCCTTCCGCTTCCGAACGATCATCTTCGCGGTACGCTTGTTGCGCCGCGTCTTCTTACCCATGGTCATCTGGCCCCAAGGAGTCGTCGGCGGACGCCCCGAGGTCGAACGAGCCTCACCACCGCCGTGCGGATGGTCGACCGGGTTCATGGCAATACCGCGAACGCTGGGCCGCTTACCCATATGCCGCGAGCGACCGGCCTTTCCGATCACCTGATTTTCGTGCTCGATGTTTCCGAGCTGACCGATCGTCGCACGACAGACGACCAGAATCTTGCGCACTTCACCCGAAGGCATACGCACTTGAGCGTATTCGCCTTCCTTGGCCATGAGCTGAGCGCTGACGCCGGCGCTGCGCACCAACCGCCCGCCCTGCCCGGGGCGCAATTCGATGTTGTGGATGACCGTACCGACCGGGATATTGGCGATCGGCAATGCGTTGCCGACCTTGATATCCGCTGCGGGGCCCGATTCGATGACATCGCCGACCTTCAGGCCCAAGGGCGCGAGGACGTAGCGCTTCTCACCGTCGCGATATTTTACCAACGCGATGCGAGAGGAGCGGTTCGGATCGTATTCGATCGTCGCGACCTTCGCCGGAATCGCGTCTTTGGTCCGCTTGAAATCGATCAAACGGTACTGGCGACGCGTTCCGCCGCCTTGGTGGCGAACGGTGATGTGGCCGTTATTATTGCGACCCGCGTGTTTCTTTCCGACTTCGAGGAGCGACTTCTCCGGAGCAACTTTCGAAAGCTCCGAAAAATCCATCGTCGTAATGAAGCGGCGGCCCGGGCTCGTTGGGTTATATTTTTTAACCGGCATTGCTTGGCTCCGTTACTGCTCGAAGTAGTTGATGCCGCCAAGTTCGATCTTCTGACCGGCCTTGAGCGTCACCACGGCTTTTTTGAAATCGCTCTGCTTGCCTTCGGTACGAATACCGCGGCGCGCCGAGCTGCGGGCCTTCCCGCGCACGTTGATCGTGTTGATCTTCTCCACGTTCACCGAGAAAATTTCCTCGACGGCGTGGCGGATCTGCGTCTTTGTAGCGGACGGGTGCACGACGAACGTATACTGATGCCCGATCGAATTCGCCATCGACTTTTCGGTGATACGCGGCGAAAGAATAATATCGCGTGCGTCCATTATGCGTTCTCCTTCGGAGCGAGGCGGGCGCGAAGCGCTTCGAACGCCGCGGTCGTGAAGACGATCCGTTCGTGGCGCAGAAGATCTTTGACGTCGACCGCGCCGTCGTGCGTGACGCCGAGGCGCGAAAGGTTCCGACAGACCAGGGCGAGCCCGGCCGAGTTCGGCTCGTTCGCGGAATAAACGACGAGCGTGCGCGGGCCGACCTTCGCTGCCTTTGCCGAAC
>DAHUYY010000098.1 GCA_027306845.1 Vulcanimicrobiota bacterium
TCGAGGGGAGAAAACGCGTTACCTATGCGCTCTGCGACGATCGCGCCACCTTGCTTTATTTCGTAAACCTCGGAACGATCGCATTTCATGGATGGGTTTCTCATACAGGCGACCTCGGGAGCCCCGACTTTGCGATTTTCGATCTCGACCCCGGCGAAGAATGCTCGCTAGCTACGCTTGCGCGGGTTGCGCTCACCGTTCGCGCACACCTCGAGCGCATCGGTCTCTCCGCGCTTGTGAAAACCTCGGGCGCGACCGGACTTCACGTGCTCGCCCCCCTCGCGGGCACGCGAAGCTACGGCACCGTCAAAACGCTGACCTACGAAATCGCTCGCGGCGTGCTCTCGGAGCGGCCGAAGGATGTAACGCTCGAACGTTCGTTGCGCGAGCGCGACCGACGGGCGGTCTATCTTGACTATCGGCAAGTGGGCCGAGGGAAGACCATCGTATTACCGTACTCCGCCCGCCTACGAGATGGAGCCCCGGTCTCGACACCGCTGCATTGGCACGAAGTAGAGGAGTTCGCGGCGATGCGGATACGCGGCCGCCCCTCGGCGACATTTGCTCGCTTCAACATCGCTTCCGTACGCGGGCGCATCCGACACTACGGGGATCTCTGGAAGAACTTTGCACGTGAGGCACGGCAAATTGCGCCGGCGCTGGAAGCGCTTCCACCGGCGCGGAGGCTCGCCCGCGGTAAAGGAATCGCGAGTTATGAGTCGGTAGCAGTGCCAAAATGAATCATCGCACGCTCTTCCGTCGATCTCTCGCACCGATTGCTGCGCTCGCCCTCGCCATGCTCGTGGGACGCGTCACCGATCGTACGACCGGGCAATCGCTAGCAGGGTTGAACGTTACGACCATCGGTCCGACCCATGCCGTTGCGCGAACCGGCGCCGACGGTCGCTATATGTTCCGGCATCTTCGCCCCGGAAAATATACGCTGGTCATTCGCGGGAAGGGAGTACCGACGGTTCGCACGCGCATTTCACTGGCGGGAAGAACGACGACGAAGAACGTCGTCGTTTGCAACGTCGCCCTCGATTATAGCTGCGCGAATTTGCCACAACGTCGTTAACGCTTCGTTTTTCCGAAGGAATCGTTATTATCGCGTTTGCCCGCCCTTGAGAATATTTCAGGCAAGTTGGGAAGAACTGGAGATACTTCGATCGCTCAAAAGGCGCCGGAGCGAGCGACGCGAACGAGCAAAATAATGATCGTCCGCTCGGTAGCAACCACCATCCTCCGCGTCGGCCTCGGCGTTCTGACGATCGTTACCGGCGCGCTCAAAATCGGACATGCCGTAGAGCTTGCCTCCTCCATAGCTGCATTTCGCTTGCTCCCGGCGTCAGCGATCGCTCCCATCGCCCTCGCCCTTCCGTTTTTCGAGATATTCGTCGGCCTCTATCTCGTTCTCGGTCTCTTTACAAGATGGGCGGCATGGCTCGCAATGCTGCAATTTTTCCTCTACGGCACGGCGATCGCTTCGGCGGTGCTGCGCGGTCTCGCAGTCAATTGCGGCTGTTTTGGGCCGCAGGATCGCGCAACGGCCGACTGGCCGCACGTCGCCTTTGATTTCGGCCTGGGGCTCTGTGCCGCATTCGTGGCAATCTATGCACCAGGTTTTCTCGCTCTCGATCGGAGGATTTCACCGTAATGCAACGTCGCGCTTTACTCGCTTTTAGCATCATCGCACTCGCTCTGCTCGTCATCATCGCAATAGTAGTTGTGAAATTACATCCGTCGCAGCAACTGCAAAATGCCTCGACGGCCCCCGTTATCGCGCCGGCGAGCGTTGGGGCGGTCGCGCCTACATTCTCCGTTCCCACCACGCACGGCGAATTCGATCTCGCCGTCGTCGACCGGCCCGTGCTGCTGGAGGTCTTTGCGACCTGGTGTCCGCACTGCCAGTTCGAAACCGGTATCCTCAATCGCCTCTATCAACGGTTCGGCAAGCGCGTTGCGTTCATCGCCATTCCCGGAAGCACCACCGATATCACCGGGACGGGGCCTTCCTCACAAGAAGATGTCCAGACGTTCATAACCCGATTTGGGGTGCGCTATCCGGTCGCGATGTACGACCCAACGCTCGCGGTTTCGAGGCTCTACATTCAGGGTGGATACCCGACCATCGCCATGATCGATCGCTCGAAACGGATCGTCTATCTCAAGAGCGGACAGACCAATTACTCGCCTCTGGCCCGTGCGATGGAAAAGCTGCTGCATTAGGAGCCTCGGCGAGAAGGGTCGGCGCGATAGTTTTTCACTGGATTCTCACGGCGTTCACAACGGATTACCAGGCGCAGCGCTCAGAATAAGCCTGGAGGAACGCAGATGTCATCGAGCTCACTACCACGCCCCTGGGGCCTCGACGCGCTCTCGCGCTGGATGCCCAAAGCCCCGAAGTGGCAATTGCTGCTCGGCGCGTCGGTACTCGTCGTTGCTGTGGTTCTAGCGCTGATCTTCATCGTCGAACGCGCCCGCCCCAGCGTCTCGTATTCGACCGCTCCGGTCGCGGTCGCAACGCTCACGCAGAGCGTCACGGCATCAGGAACGGTCAACCCGCAAAACAGCATCTCCGTCGGTACGCAAGTCTCGGGAACGATCGCCTCGATCGACGTTGATTTCAACAGCAAAGTCACCAAGGGCGAGGTCCTCGCCCGTATCGATCCAAGTACGTTCCAAGCACAGCTCGACCAAGCTCAGGCGAGCCTCGCCCAAGCGCAAGCCCAAGCCGCTGCAGCGGGATCGACGGCCATCGGCGGGCAGAGCAGCGTCGCGATCGCCTCGGCGAATAACGCCGCACAAGTCGCAGCGGTCGCAGCGGCTCAGGCGAATATCGCGAAGGCGCAATCCGCCCTCGTGCTCGCGCAATTACAGGAGAAGCGCGATGCGTCGCTCTCCGCGCAAGGTTATCTCGCGCAGAGTCAACTCGATAGCGATCGCTCGACGACCGCACAGGATCTAGCGGCACTCGCAGCGGCTCAGGCCGCCCTCGCACAATCGCACGCGCAGGCTCAGGCAAGCAACGCGACGATCGCCCTGAGCTCGACGACGGCACAAGGACAAGACGCAACCGCACAGGCCGCGGCCGCGGCGGTTCGACTCGCTGCAGCTTCGGTTCAACAAGACCAACTCAATTTGGCTCACACGGTCATCACCTCACCGGTGAACGGGACCGTTATCGCACGCGCCGTCTCGGTCGGCCAAACCGTCGCCGCCTCCTTCAGTACGCCGACGCTTTTTACGATCGCCCAGAATTTGCAAAAAATGGAGGTCGACATTAACGTCGGTGAGCCCGATATCGGTAACGTTCGTGCCGGAGATCCAGTGGCGTTTAGCGTGCTGGCCTACCCGTCGCGTACCTTTAACGGCACCGTCGCGCAAGTGCGCATCAACCCCCAAACTCTCAATAACGTCGTGACCTACGACGTCGTCGTCGATGTTCCCAATCCCGACGGCGCGCTACTTCCCGGTATGACTGCCAACGCAACCATCGACGTTGCCAGCGCGAAAAACGCCTTGGTCGTGCCGCTCGCCGCGTTAGCATGGAAACCCAGTTCGGGCGGCGCCACGACGAACGGGTCTTCCCCTTGGGGAAAACTCGCGAGCGGAAGCGGTAACGTCGCATCGGCGCCCGGAACCGCCGGGACGCTCTTCGTATTGCAAAACGGAGATCCTCACCACGTCGCGGTGCGCGTCCTCCTAACGACGAGCACGCAGGCAGCCGTCGCTCCCATCCAAGCCGGGGAGCTGCACTCCGGCGATCCGGTCATCACTGCTGCAACCGGGCTCTCGGCAAACGCCCGCACCCGCGCTGCGCGATCGCCGGTGAGCGGTGCGATGCGAGTCATTCACTAAAATGAGCGACGTCGTCGAAGTGCGCGGCCTTCGTAAGGTCTATCCCATGGGCGACGACGAGGTCGTTGCTCTCGGCGGCGTCGATCTTTCCATTGCAAAGGGAGAGTTCATCGCCGTTATGGGCCCGTCGGGTTCCGGCAAGTCGACATTTATGCAGATCGTCGGAATGCTCGATCGGGCAACCGCGGGAACCTATCTGTTCGAAGGGAACGACGTGGCGAAGTTCAGCGACGACGATCGCGCCGACGTCCGCAGCCGGCGCCTCGGATTCGTCTTCCAATCGTACAACCTTTTGCCGCGTACGAGCGCGCTGGAGAACGTCGAACTCCCAATGGTTTATGCCGGCGTCCCGCCCGAACAACGCCGGGATATTGCGTTGGAAAAAATGGATATCATCGGCATTAAAGCGCTCGCCGATCACATGCCGAACCAAATGTCCGGCGGGCAACAGCAACGCATCGCGATTGCGCGTTCGTTAGTCAACGACCCCGCCCTCATTCTCGCCGACGAACCGACCGGAGCGCTCGATACAAAAACCTCGAGAGACGTTATGCGACTCTTTTCGGACTTGAATGCGCATCGAAATATTACCATTATGCTAGTGACGCACGAACCCGATGTCGCTGCATTTGCAAAGCGTATCGTGACCTTCCGCGACGGACATATTCTCTCGGACATACCCAATGTGGAGCGAGCGGCGTGAATCTCCGCGCCACGCTCCTTCTCGCCGTACAGGCGCTCGTTCGCAATAAGGTCCGTTCGTCGCTAACGATGCTTGGAATCGTTATCGGCGTCGCGGCAGTGATTATTACCGTTGCCATCGGTGCGGGTGCGCGTGTCTCGGTTCAGCAGAGCATCGCGAGTCTTGGGTCGAACCTCATCGTCGTTCAACCTGGTAGCGTCACCCAAGGGGGCGTGCGCACCGGTTTTGGCGGCGCATCGACCCTCACCCCGCAAGATGGCCTCGCCGTCGCCCAGCTCCCCGGCGTCGCAGCCGTCTCGCCGATCGTCAGCGTTCATTCGCAGGTCGTCGCCGGCGGTAATAACTGGCAAACGCAACTTACCGGTGTGGCGCCGACCTATACGTACATCAAGGCGTGGTCGCTGGCGAGCGGGCGCTTTCTATCGGAGAGCGATGTCGCGTCGATCGCGAAGGTCGCCGTGCTCGGGCAGACCGTTGTATCGCAGCTCTTCCCCAACGGATCGTCTCCGATCGGCAAGACCATCATTATCAAGGGGTCACCATTTACCGTAATCGGCACGATGACCGCACTCGGTCAGAGCGGAATGGGGCAAGATCAGGACGACGTCGTGCTGATTCCATATTCCTCGGCGATGGAGCGCCTCACCGGCCTAACGACCGTAAATCTTCTGATGATTTCCGCGACCACCGCCGCGCAGGTAAATCCCGTACAAGCCGAGGTCACCGCCTTGCTCGCCCGGCGTCACCGAATCGTTCCCCCGCAACCATACGACTTTCAGGTCCGCAATTTACAGGCGTTCGCGCAAGCTGCCTCCTCAACCGGAGCGGTGATGGAGCTCCTCCTCGCGGGCGTCGCCGCCGTCTCATTGCTGGTCGGCGGCATCGGCATCATGAATATTATGATGGTCTCGGTCACCGAACGAACGCGAGAGATCGGCTTGCGCATGGCCGTCGGCGCGCGCGCGCGAACCATCTTGAATCAATTTCTCACCGAGTCGATCGTGCTTTCGACCATCGGCGGCGTTATCGGCGTCGTCGTCGGCTTATTGGGAACGGTTCTTGTCGCTCAACTCGCAAAATGGCCGACGCTCGTTCCAGCAGGCTGGGTCTTCGCATCGGTAGGGTTTTCCGCGATGGTCGGCATCTTCTTTGGCTATTATCCGGCACAAAAAGCCGCGAATCTTAGCCCGATCGAGGCGCTCCGCTTCGAATAGAGGGTAGCAAACGCACCGCCCAAGCTCCAACAAGCGCCCCCACCAGACCGAAGAGAAAACCAAAAACGACATCCTGAACGTAGTGCAAATGGGCGAGAACGCGTGCAGCCCCGATTGCAATCGCTGCAAGCAGCGCAAGAAGCGCCATCGCCTTCGACCGCGGCCAGAGATATCCAACGGCGAGTCCACACGCCGCAAGATGGTCGGACGGAAAAGCATTATCCGCAGCATGAGCGACGAGCGGCTTCAGATGCTCGGTAAGAAAGGGGCGCCGTTCGAACACCAACGCCGCGCCGAGCTTCACCAGAGCGATCGTCGCAAGCCCCCCGAGCGCACCGCCGGCGATGTCGAGCCGCCAGGCACCACGCACGATGGTGGCAATCGCCACCAACAACAGCGGAAGAGCGATCCCCCACACCGCCACAGCGGCAATCAGTGCGTTCACTTTAAACCAGGCCCTCCATACATATTCTTCTCCGGCTCCCCGCTTCGGCAAAGCAAGCGCGCGCTTCATTCATGAGGAAAGGGGGTGCGCAAACGATATTCGAAGCCCGAGGAACATTTCAAGCGTCTCCAGACTAAAGGAATCGACGTGAAACGCACTCTCTCCTTGCCGGCGGCATCGTTGGGAATCGCACTTGCAGTCGGCTGCCGGTTTACAGCAGCGGCGGCGAAGCCCCATGTCGCTCCTCCCGTGCAAAGCGCCCTTTCGAATGCGCATTTCTATCCCGATCGGGCGACCGAGCATACGATTATGCTCGACGGCAAGAGCATTCACTATACGGCCCGCGCCGGTACGATCGTCCTACGCAACGATCGACACCAGCCGACGCTGCGTATGTTTTACGTTGCATATACGGAGAATGGAGCGAGTCCGAAAACGCGCCCGATTACTTTTCTCTACAATGGCGGGCCGGGGAGCTCGTCCATGTGGCTCCATATGGGTTCGTGGGGGCCGGTGCGTGTCGAAGTCGGCGACGGCACGATCGTCGGTGGGCCGCCCTATCGCATCGTCAAGAACCAATATAGCCTTCTCGACACTACCGATCTCGTCTTTATCGATATGCCCGACAGCGGCTTTGGCCGAATTGTCGGCGTCGGGAAGCCGAAAATGTTCTTCGGTGTCGATAAGGACGTTGCCGCATTCGGTCAATTTATCGAACGTTACGCGAGTGCGTTCGGCCGCTGGAACTCTCCGAAATTTCTCTACGGAGAATCCTACGGCACTACGCGGTCGGCAGCGCTCGTTCATTATCTCCAACAAAAAGGCGTCGGAATTAACGGCGTCGTTTTGCAATCGTCGATTCTCAACTTCGGCTTGGATGTAACCGGGGCAACGCCGATCGGGGGGAGCGACT
>DAHUYY010000099.1 GCA_027306845.1 Vulcanimicrobiota bacterium
ACCGGCCCCAGACCTTCCAGGAGTTCCTCTCGATCACGCCGCAGCTCGTCTTCGTCTCGGCCACGCCTGGCGAGTTCGAGCGCACGCGCGCGCAGCGCACGGTGGAGCAGATCGTGCGCCCGACCGGGATCGTGGACCCGGAGATCGAGGTGCGCCCGACGCGCCATCAGGTTGACGACTTGATGGAGGAGATTCGACTTCGGGTAGCTCGTAACGAACGCGTCCTGGTAACGACCCTGACGAAAAAAATGGCCGAAGACCTTACCGATTTCTTGGTGGAGGCGGGGCTTAAAGTACGCTATTTGCATAGCGAAGTCGATACGCTCGAGCGCATCTCGATTCTACGCGATCTTCGCAACGGCGTTTTCGACGTACTCGTCGGCATCAATCTATTGCGCGAAGGGCTCGATCTTCCCGAAGTTTCGCTCGTCGGGATTCTCGATGCCGATAAAGAGGGCTATCTACGAAGTGCGACCTCGCTGATTCAAACGATCGGCCGCGCCGCTCGCCACGTTGAAGGCAAGGTCATTATGTACGCAGATAACCTCACCGAATCGATGGCGCGCGCAATTGGAGAGACGCGCCGCCGCCGCGAGCGCCAGACTGCCTATAATCTCGAACACGGTATCGAGCCGCGCAGCGTTCGTAAGGAAGTGCGGGATATTTTAGCGATGGTCGGCGGCGGCGACCGCGGCCAGAAGAAGGCGACTGCGCGCGACCGACTGCCGCGTGAAGTTGCGGCGCGCATGGCCGCCGATCTCGAAAAGAAAATGCGCGAGTTTGCGGCCAATCTAGAATTCGAGAAAGCCGCAGCGGTTCGCGACGAGCTTATCGAGATCCGCAAACAGAGCGGGGCGGCGGAATCGATTCTCTTCGGAGCTCGGGCGCCGAAAGTGCTGGAGCGCGCACTCGACGAATTAGTGCCTTAATGATCGATCTCGTTCTCTTCGACCTCGACGATACGCTGCATGACGATACGCAGGCCTGTCTGTGCGCCGGCATGGAGGCCGCCGAGGAAGTCGCTCGCGACCACAACGTCGATGCTCGCAAACTCGCCGACGCCTACGCGCGCGAGGCGGCGAGTTTTTGGCATGGCCTGGCAACTGAAAACTTGCAGATGCCGCTTGCGGGGCTGCGCGAAAGTATGTGGGAGCGGGCGCTCGCGGAGGTCGGCATCGTCGACTCAACACTTGCACGAACCGTCGCGTTGCGTTACTACGAGCTACGAAAAAAATACTTCGCGCTCTTTCCGGGTGCGCTTGAATTATTGGAGGAGCAGCGCGCGCGCGGGCGCCGCCTCGGCATCCTCACCAACGGTTTCTCCGAGACGCATATCGAGAAGATCGCGCTGCTCGGCCTCACCGATGCCGTCGATGCCGCCTTCTTCGCCGATGACGCCGGCCTCCTCAAACCCGACCCGGCGTTCTTCGAGCATGCGTGTCGGCGCCTCGGTGTCGCACCGAGGCATGCGGCGATGGTCGGCGACCGATACGAGCGCGATATCGCCGGTGCCCTCGCTTCGGGGATGACGGCGATCTGGCTCAACATTCGCGGCGAGAGCCTGCCGCCCGGCGCGCCGGCCCCGCATGCAACCGTCACCGCCTTTTCCGGTGTTGGTCGAGCGCTGGAGACCGCTTCTGCGCGGTCTCGGAACGGATAAGGAATGGGGCACGGACTCGACTCGATCGTCATTAAGGGCGCGCGGGAACACAACCTGAAGAACGTCGATCTGACGCTGCCCCGCAATCGATTAATCGTCGTGACCGGGCTCTCCGGGTCGGGCAAGTCCTCGCTCGCGTTCGATACGATCTATGCCGAGGGACAGCGCCGTTACGTCGAGTCGCTCTCGTCGTATGCTCGTCAATTCCTCGGACAGATGGAGAAGCCCGACGTCGATTACATCGAGGGCCTCTCGCCGGCGATATCGATCGACCAAAAGTCGACCTCGCGCAACCCGCGCTCGACCGTGGGAACGGTTACCGAAATATACGATTATTTACGGTTGCTCTTCGCTCGGATCGGCGTTCCGCATTGTCCGAAATGCGGCCGTGCGATTACGACGCAGAGCAGCGAGCAGATCGTCGATGCGATACTCGAACTTCCCGAAGGGACCCGAATCGTTTTGCTGGCGCCATTGGTGCGCGGACGAAAGGGCGAATATACGAAGCTCTTCGAAGAGATTGCGAAAGAAGGCTTTGCGCGCGTTCGGGTGGACGGCGAGATGCACGAGTTGCGAGAAAAAATCGCGATCGATAAAAAACGTAAGCACACGATCGAAGTGGTGGTCGACCGGTTGGTCAATAAACCCGAGATTCGCAAGCGCCTGACCGATTCGGTCGAGACGACATTGCGGCTCTCCACCGGTATCGTTACGGCCTCCCTGGAAGAGCCCAAAAGCAAGGCGCGCGAAGTCACCTTCAGCGAGGCATTTGCTTGCGTGGACTGCGGCCTGTCGTTCGAAGAGCTCGCACCGCGACTCTTTTCCTTTAACTCGCCGTACGGCGCTTGCCCCGCATGCACCGGCCTCGGCGAAAAAGTCGAGATCGATCCTTGGAAAGTCATTCCCGACCGGAGCAAATCGATCGCCGATGGGGCGATCGTGCCCTGGAGCAAGACCCTCGGCACCGGGCGCTTCCCTTCGATGAACGCGTATTATTTGCAGCAGCTCGAGCGCGTATTGCGCCGCTATAACGTCCGCATGAGCACGCCGGTAGAGCGTTTTTCCGACGAGGTGCTCGATGTCGTCCTTTATGGGACCGAGCGCGAACAAGATTTTGCATACAAAACGCGCTCGGGAAAGACGTGGGAGTATAAAGCGACGTTCGAGGGAGTCGTCAACAATTTACAGCGTCGTTATTCCGAGACGTCGAGCGAATATGTAAAAGAAGATATCGAAAAGTATATGGCTACCTCGGTCTGCCCCGCTTGCAAGGGCGCACGCCTGAAGCCCGAGGCGCTCGCGGTAACGGTCTCGGGGAGCAATATCGACGAATTAACGCGCCTCTCGGTGGAGCGCGCGGAGCATTTTTTCGAAACGTTGCAACTGCGGGAACGCGATCTCCAGATCGCACACCAAATCGTTAAGGAAATTCGCGCGCGGCTGAGCTTTCTCTCGAACGTCGGGCTCGACTATCTAACGCTCGCGCGTTCGGCAACGACGCTATCGGGCGGCGAATCACAACGTATTCGGCTCGCGACGCAGATCGGCAGCGCGCTCGTCGGCGTGCTCTACATTCTCGACGAACCTTCGATCGGTCTGCATCAGCGCGATAACGACCGCCTTCTCGCAACGCTGCGTACCTTGCGCGATATCGGCAACACGCTCGTCGTCATCGAACACGACGAAGACACCATGCGGGCCGCCGATATTATCGTCGATATCGGGCCCGGCGCAGGTGCGGAGGGCGGCGAAATTCTCACCGTCGGCACGCTCGACGAGATCCTCGCGAACCCAAGGTCGGAGACCGGCGCCTATTTGAGCGGCCGAAAATTCATCCCGGTTCCCACGGAGCGGCGCGCGCCGAAGGGGTGGCTGGACGTGCGGCGAGCGCGGGCCAACAATTTGCGCGATCTCGATCTGCGCGTTCCGCTCGGCGTCTTTTGTGCGGTGACCGGGGTCAGCGGTAGCGGCAAGTCCTCGCTGGTGAACGAGGTGATCGTGCGCGCGCTCAACCAGCACTTACACGGTGGGGCCCCGGCGGGAACGTACGGCGCGCTCAAGGGCGTCGACGCGCTCGACAAACTCGTCGTTATCGACCAATCGCCGATCGGGAGAACGCCGCGAAGCAATCCGGCGACCTATACCGGCGCCTTCGATCTCATCCGCGATCTCTTCTCGATGGTTCCCGAAGCGAAGATGCGCGGCTACACGCCGGGTCGCTTCTCTTTTAACGTGAAGGGCGGACGTTGCGAGGCCTGCCAGGGCGACGGCATCATAAAGATCGAGATGCATTTTCTTCCCGATGTCTACGTCCCATGTGAAGTCTGCAAAGGGAAGCGCTACAACGCCCAGACCCTCGAAGTAAAATATAAAGGAAAGAGCATCGCCGACGTGCTCGACATGCGCGTCGACGAAGCCGACGAATTTTTCGCGACGATTCCGCGGATTCATAATCGCCTGCGAACGATCTGCGACGTCGGCCTCGGGTACATTAAAATGGGGCAGCCGGCGACGACGCTCTCCGGCGGCGAGGCGCAACGGGTGAAACTCGCGACCGAACTTGCGCGCCGGTCGACCGGGCGCACCTTCTACGTGCTCGACGAGCCGACGACCGGGCTGCATTTCGCGGATATCCACAAATTGCTCGAGGTGCTCCAGCGGCTGGTCGCAACCGGCAACACGGTCTTAACCATCGAACACAATCTCGACGTTATAAAAACGGCGGACTACGCCATCGATCTTGGGCCGGAGGGCGGCGACCGGGGCGGCACCGTCGTTGCCGTTGGAACCCCCGAAGAACTGGCGCGAAATGCCGCTTCATATACCGGAGCGTATCTCAAGCCGGTGCTCGCCGACGAACGCGCGACCGGGAGAAAGCGCCCGAACTCGGCGCGGCTGCGACGGATCGAATCGGAAAATCTTGCCACCCTCGACGATCTTGCGAAGGGTGAGCGTTCCGTCGTCGAAGCGTAGCCCTATGGGAGTAGCGAGCCTTTCGGCGGTCATGCTTGTCTGTGGCGATCTGCATCGTTCGTTGCGATTTTACCGTGATATTTTAGGTTTCCGCGTTACCGTCGATGCTGCACCGGCTCGCATCGATCTCGAACTCCGCGAGGGTGTCGCGCTGAGCTTGCACGCGCGCAGCGGCCTCTTGGCGGTGCGACCCGGATCGTTACAGTTGGGGTTTTGCGTGGAGAACGTGGACGGCTTTCTCGCGGACTGTCGTCACCTCGAGGTTCCGATCTTCCAAGATCCCTACGACGAACCGTTTGGGCGCGTCGCGGTTATCGGCGACCCCGACGGCTACCCCATTCAAGTAGCAAGCCCGCGCCTCGGTTCGTGAACGCAGGCGACCGCGTCGAGACGCTACGCGCGCAGCTCGACGAAGCGAACTATCGGTATTACGTTCTCGACGCGCCGACGATCGCCGACGCCGCATACGACGAGATGATGCGCGAACTTCAGGAGATCGAAGCGGCGCACCCTGAATTACAGAGCGAGCTCTCGCCGACTCGTCGCGTCGGGGCGGCGCCCTCGGCCCGTTTCGCACCGGTCGAGCATCGAACGACGATGCTCAGTCTCGCCAACGCTTTTTCGATCGACGAACGTCGCGCCTTCGACGAACGGGTGCGCAAGTTGCTCGGCGAGCCGCAGGTCGCGTACATCTGCGAACTCAAAATCGACGGCCTTGCCGTCGCGCTCCGCTATCGCGACGGCGTTTTCGTGCAAGGCGCGACCCGCGGAGATGGGCGCGTCGGCGAAGAGGTCACCGGAAATCTCCGCGTGATTCCCGGCGTTCCCTTACGTCTGCGCGAGCGCTTGGCCGGTGAGTTCGAAGCGCGCGGCGAGGTCTATCTGCGCAAGAGCGACTTTCACGAGCTGAATCTGCGGCGCGAACGTAACGGCGCGCCGCGCTTTGCCAACCCGCGCAACGCAGCATCGGGCGGGCTGCGTCAGCTCGACCCGGAACTGACGCGCGAGCGGCATCTCTCGTTTTTTGCCTATACGTTCGTCGAACCGCCGCCAGCAATCGCCACGCAACATGCCGCGCTCGAACGTTTACGCGCTCTGGGATTTCCGGTGAACCCCAACGTGCGCCCCGCAGCGTCGATCGACGAGGCGGTTGCATTCTGCGAAGAATGGGAACGGCGCCGCGACGAACTCGATTACGAGATCGACGGCGTGGCGATCAAGGTCGACCGCTTCGATTTTCAGGAGCGTCTCGGGACGGTCGCGCGCGACCCGCGCTGGGCGGTGGCGTTTAAATTTAAGGCGCGCGAGGCAACGACGAAACTCGAGGGTATCACCGTGAGCGTCGGCCGTACCGGAACGCTCAACCCCAATGCGGTGCTCGCGCCGGTGGAGATCGGCGGGATCACGATTCGCAATGCGACGCTGCACAACGAGGCCTATATCGCGAGCAACGATATCCGCATCGGCGACCAAGTGATCGTCGTTCGCGCGGGCGATGTTATTCCACGCGTCGTCGGGCCGATTCGCGAGTTGCGCACGGGGAAAGAACGCATTTTCCACATGCCGACGAAGTGCCCGGTCTGCGGCGCCGACGTCGACCGCCCCGAAGGTGAGGCGATGGCGCGCTGTACCAACGCATCGTGCCCGGCGCAACTCGTCGAGCGTCTCCGCCACTTTGCATCGCGGGCGGCGATGGATATCGAAGGGCTCGGCGACGTCCTCTCCGAGCAACTCGTCGCGGGCGGTTTAGTGAAGACGTTCGCCGATCTCTACGCGCTCGACGGCCAACGCTTTGCTTCGCTCGAGCGGCTCGGTGAGAAGAGTGCGGCGAATCTCGTGCAGGCGATCGCTGCGAGTAAGAAACGCGGCCTCACGCGCTTGCTGATCGGGCTTGGAATTCGCTATGTCGGCGAGCAGACGGCGGCGATTCTCGCGCGCGATTTTCGCACGATGGAGGCGCTCTCGGCCGCCGATGAGGAGAGCCTTCAGCGCAGCGAGGGGATCGGGCCGGAGGTTGCGGCAAGCGTACGACTCTTCTTCGCGCAACGGCGCAATCGCGATGCGATCGAAGCGCTTGCCGCCGCCGGTGTCGAGATGGTCGAGCGCGGCGCTGCGCCGCCGCCCGACTCGGCATTGAAAGGCAAGCGCTTTGTTTTGACGGGAACGCTCGCTTCGATGACGCGCGACGAAGCGAAGGCTGCGCTCGAAGCGCTCGGCGCTCGCACCAGCGATTCGGTGAGCGGCAAGACCGACTTCGTCGTCGCCGGCGAGGAAGCGGGGAGCAAACTGCAACGCGCGAAGGAGCTCGGCGTTCCCACGATCGACGAAGAGACGTTTCGCCGAATGCTTACGGAAGCGCGTTCCCCAACGCCTCGATAATATCGCCGGCGACGCCACCGACGCGTCGTCGAGCCTGCGCTGCCTGTCCTGCGCGACCGTGCCAAAACGCGCCGAGCGCTCCGGCAGTAAACGGGGTGCAACCACGCGCGAGCAACGCGC
>DAHUYY010000009.1 GCA_027306845.1 Vulcanimicrobiota bacterium
CGTCCCATTCGCACCGTCGTACGTCGTGATCGACGCCGTGTACGAACCAGCCGCCAAACTTAGCGAAATCGTGCAGACGGTACCCGCGAGCGAGGTGGTACACCCCGGCGAACTCGGCGTCAAACCGAGCGTTTGGTTCAGCACGTTGGTCGTGCCCTGCAACACGGCAATCGTCATCGAGTGCGTCGCCGGCGAAACGTAGGCCGGGCTGCGACCGATGCTCGCCGTTTTCGGCGGCACCGTAATCGCGAAACGAACGCCGTTCGTCGCTCCGTTTGCCTGCTTCGGTAGCGTCGAGCCGAGCCCGCCGGAGGAGGTCCCGCCGCCGCCGCAGCCGGCGAGCAGCAGCAGGGCAACGGGAAATACGACAAGTCGCAAGTCTGAAAAAGAACGCATAGGCCCCTCTTGACGACCGTAGCGCGCGGTCACAACCACGCGATGACGGGCAGGGATTTCATGCAAAGTCGGCGCTTCCTTCTTCGATTTTTCTCGTTCTCTTCTCAATAAGGCGACCACATAAATTTATCTAATCCAACCTAACGTCAAGAAGGAGGCACTCTATCGCGAGCGAATCGACGTCGCACTCGCTATTTTTAGGGGAGCCTTAATGTATTTTCGGCGGTCGTTTTTTTGGGGATTCGCGCTCCTAACAATAGGTGCGCTCGCTGCATGCTCCTCGGGTTCGAGTTCCGGGCCCGGGAGCACGACGCCACCTGCGGCTCCTCCGGTCACCGTCAACCTCAGCGGACCACTACAATTTGTCGGACAGATCGCCGTTTTACAAGTCAACCAGCCCGGCTATCTCGGCCCCTTCACGATCACCTCGAGTAACGGTGCCGTATTGAACTTGCAACAGAAATTGCAGTCGACGCAACGTAGCCCCCAGGGCGCAGGTCCGCAGACGATCATCAGCCCCAACGGACAAGCGTACGTAACCGCCCTCTCACCAGGCACCGCGTCGATTAGCGTGAACGGCTTTAACGGGCTTATCGCCGTGCCGACGGGGTTACAGAATATTACGATCGGTGCGGCGACCCCGAGTCCGAGTCCGAGCCCGGGTTCGACGCCGACGCCCGTGCCGACGCCCGTTCCGACACCCGTGCCGACACCCGTGCCGACACCGACACCGACACCCAAGCCGCTCGGCGTCGCTCCGAGCACCCTAGCGCTCACCGGGACCGGCGCGAGTAACGCGCAGACGCTCGTTGTGACGGAGACCGGCTACACCGGCACGTTTACCGAGAGCGATACCTGCAGCACGATCGCCACGATAACCCCAAGCAGCGGCACCGGGCCGAGCTTCACCTTTACAGTAACCGGCGTCAGCGCCGGAAGCTGTACCGCGACCTTCGCCGATACAAACGGACAGCATGTCACCGCAACGATCGGCGTGACGACGACGGGAATCATCGTTCAATAGGCAACCAACGGAGGCCGTGAGGCTCTAAAAATCGGACGCTCCCGACGATGGTCGCGAGCGTCCGTTTTTTAGGCGGACGACTACGTGCGAGCCTGCCCGAAAAAGAAACGACGGATTCCACCGCTCACGTTTTTCGATTTCACGTGCCCTTCGTACGATTGGTTAAAGGCGCGCGAGAGTTTGAGATGTTCCTCCATGACCTCGCCCAATTTATCGGCGAGTCCCGGACGCATGAGCACGATCGGTTCGAACTGATATCTTCCGATTTCATAAACGATCGCGCCTTCCATGGCACGAACGGTTGCGGTGCGCGGCGCTCCGGTCAGCAACGAGATCTCGCCGACGGCCTCGCCTTTTTCGACGACGGCAACGCGCTGGTCGGTGTCATCGATCGTCTGCCGCACCAAAACCTCGAGGCGCCCTTCGGCAACGACGAAGAGCGACGAGCCTTCCCGCCCTTGAACGATGATGCGTTCGAGCGGTCCGAGCCGGATCGTTCGCGCCGTTTTAGCGAGATGGAAGCGCTCCTCGTCGGAGAGCACTTTGAAAATCGGTACTCGCGCGAAGAAATCTTCCGTTAGTTCGAGCTCGCGCTCGGTTTCAGGCAATGCGCCGCCCTTGCGCTGAAGGTTCGGCATTGGGGCCTCCGTCTCGACCGGCTCGGAATATCCATCGCGCCCCTGCAGGCGCTTGAGGTGCTGAGCGCGTCCCCCCATGTACGACTGCAAGATACTCACGGTGTCGGAGACACATTCTTCGCCGGTGTATTCCATCAAACCGTGCCGCTTCGCCCACTCGGCAACCTCGTTCATCGAGGTGCGGTATTGATTGCAAGCAGCCGCGAAAAGCCCATCTTGATCTCCGAACATCTCGGCGAAATGTTTCGGCATCCATTTGAGATCGAGAAAACCAAGTTTTGCTTGCTGATGCCAAAGCACGACGCCTTTTAGTTTTTCGTTGAGATGTTCCAGTTCGGGAAACGCGCGCGGAGTTTTGCGTAAAACCGCTCGCTCGGCATCGCGGAACACGCGCCCCCACGTTTCCTGCGCATTGTGTAAGTTCGGCCCTGCAAGTTCGATGGCGTGCTTGAGATCTTGATGGTGTACGTGCAAAAAGCCCAACACCGCTTCACGTTTTTTCAACAAGTTCATTGCCGAGACCGGGCCGGTCTGCGGCGTCCCAAAAGTGGGAAACACGATTTTCCGAAGTTTCCAAATATCCGCCCATCGCTTCGGATTAACGCGTTTGCGAATCTCGGCAAAAAACGGATGACGCTCGTATGCCTCCCGTTCGGCCGGCGTGAGTAAATCGCCGACGTCGTCTTTGACCGCCTCGAATATACCGATGCACGTTAGAAACTCAAGGTATAACCCAACGCGCATCAACCAACGCGGATCGGACAAATTGTTTTTTTTGTAGACGATATCTTCGATTAACGCGCGGGTATAAAGCGCCGCTTTATCGGAGCCGATAAGCAAGACCGGCGACCAAGGATGATACGTATGGTCGTCGAGATCGGATCCTGCGGCTTTTGCCTGCTCGGCCGTGTCGGGTTTGATCAGACGATCGACAACGCGTTGGTAGAGCGACCCGAAGCGGCGTGTATCGCAGATATCGATCCAAGTCGAATCCGACGCAACGGGAACGCCTCGGTAGGTTACTCTCAAATGCACGTGCAGCATTTGCGTGAAGAGTGCACCGAAGGTGAACGGATCGGCACCGTCGGTAGCGCAGGCGCGCAGCTGCGGGTCTGCATGCTCCCAACTCCACGTGGCACCCGGCAAAAAGTCCCGCGCCGGATCAAACCGTACGACTAGGCGTTTTCCCTCTACCTCGTCGAGCGCGATCGGCGCCAGTGCGACGCCGCTTGCGCTCGTCGAATCGAAAACCTTTGGGCTCAATGCGCGGCGATCCCAGCCTGGTATCGGCGTGGTTATGAGGGACGCGTCGGTGCCGGCGAACGAAAGCGTGATGTCGACGCCGATCTCTCGAAGCGTCTCCGGCGTGTTCGCCGCGAGTCCGTCGATGGTGTAGAGAACGTACGCTGCGTTTTCTCCGCTTGCATCCTCGGGCAAGAGCATACTTGCATTGTCGCTTGAACCCAGTCCAGGATGCGCCATTTCGTCGGTCGGCCGACGACCGGTAATAAACGGAATGATGCGCGCGGAGATGGGAAGTAGCGACGTATGCGAATGGACCTCATCGATAACCGACGCAACGACACGCGCCTTATCATCCTCCCCCATTCCCGCTACGGGTGCGCGGAGCAATCCGAGAAGTTGGGCGAGAAATTCAGACTCCCTCACGGTTATAGCTCCCATGAACGTGCGAGTGCGCTTCGAAGGGTTTTCCGTCGCCGTACGCACCCACCCTTTACCGGCATCGGCGGCCAACGCGCCTCCGGG
Organism: Vulcanimicrobiota bacterium; assembly: GCA_027306845.1. Lineage (GTDB taxonomy): Bacteria > Vulcanimicrobiota > Vulcanimicrobiia > Vulcanimicrobiales > Vulcanimicrobiaceae > JABEUX01. Next base: position 3,826 of record DAHUYY010000009.1, read on the forward strand.
AACCCGTCCGTGGTGATAGCATCCGGTCCCGTTGCCGGCCTCGCTGCCGGGCCCTGAAGCGCGACACGGAAAAATGACGCGCCCAAAGGCCGAGGCTCGGCAATGGAGAAGCGCCGCATCATGAAACGCTCGATCGTGCTGCTGGCGCTCGCCGCAGCTGCAGTTCTACCGGCGGCAGGGTTCGCTCAACAAACCTCCCCGATGGTAGCTCCCTCGGCAACGCCGGGCATTCCCGCGGCAACAACGCAACCTGCAGCCCTTACCCAGTCTCCGATCCAGATCGAGGCCTGCAAGCTCTACGTGAAGGGGACGCCGTTGTACGGCACCACCGGTATTCTCACGATTTCGTTTACGAATGAAGGCAACGTCACGGCGAATGTCGTTCGCTGGAAACTGACGTGGGGAGAGGGGAAAGTCGCGTATATTCGCGACGAAGGGACGTTCTCGCCCGGCATCACGATCAAACACGACTTCCGCCAAGCATCCGGTATCGTTCTCTCGCCGCTCTTTGCGAACCCTAATATTACCTGCGCACCGTCGATGGTAAAACTTGAAAACGGGCAAATGTGGCAGGCGAGCCCGAACGATCGCAACGGCGTCACGGCGACGCTTTCCTACACCTAATAAACCACGCGACAGTGAGTATTTCGAATGGCAAACTCTGCGGGCCGGCCGCCTCGCATGGAACGCATCACTGCTTTCGCGACTGCCGTATCTACGCGCGACCTTGCAGCCGAAGTAACGCCGTGACCGGGACGCCGGCGCGAGAATTGGAAATCGCCTAGCTCCATGAAACTCGACGAAATTCTACATGGATTCGAGCGCCCGTTCTGGGTCGCCAACATCAGCGAAATCTTCGAGCGGCTCTCGTACTACGCCGTCTTCTCGACGCTCGCGCTCTACCTCAACCAAACGCTAGGCTTCTCCAGCGCGCTCTCGGCGAGCCTGAGCGGCATCTTCGGCGGCGCGGTGTGGGTGATGGCAATCTTCGGCGGCGCGCTCGCCGACCGGATCGGGTTCCGCCGGGCCCTCTCCGCAGCGTACTTCATTCTCACCTGTGCCTACTTTATGGTTGGATCGATCGGCGCACCGTGGCTCGCTCCCGTTCGTTCCGTCGTTCCGCTCGGGTTGCTCGCAGGGGTCATTCTTTTCTTACCGGCGCTCGGAGTTGCGCTCGTCAAACCCTCGGTCGTCGGCACCACCGCACGCTCTTCAAAAGAGGGTGTCCGTTCGATCGGGTATGCAATTTATTACACGATGGTCAACATCGGCAGCACGCTCGGGCCGTTTCTCGCCGGTTGGCTGCACTCACGCCTTCCGCCGCAAGATGTCTTCTTAATCGCCGCCGTCAGCGTGTTTCTGATGTTTTTTATGGTGCTTGTTTTCTTTCGCGAACCGCGAGTTCGCGAACGTGAAGCATCGACCTCGCTCGCCAAGACCGCTCGCGACTTCTTGACGGTCTTTAGCAACTGGCGTTTCGTGCTTTTTCTCGCGATCTTTTCAGGGTACTGGATCGTCTATTGGCAGCAATACTTAATCCTTCCGATTTATATCCACGATTACGTCGACCCCAACGCTAATACGGCGATGATTCTCATCACCGATCCGCTCATCGTAATCACGCTCACCGTTGCAATGAATGCGCTCACGCGACGGATCCCGTCCTTTCGAGCCCTCACGCTTGGAACGTTGGTTACTTCGGTCGGCTGGTTACTCATCGCGACGAAGGCGAGCGTTCTGATGGCGATCCTCAGCCTCGTGGTGCTCGCTATCGGAGAGATCATTCAATCCCCGCGCTATTATGAATACATTTCACGCCTCGCACCACCCGGGCAACAAGGCACGTACATGGGCTTTGCCTTTCTCCCCATCGGCATCGGTTCGATTGTCGGCGGTTGGTTCGGCGGCACACTACTCCAGCACTTCGGCGGTGCCGGGCAGCAGCCGGCAACGATCTGGTGGATCGTTACCGGCGCCGGAGTCGTGACTGCACTGATGCTTTGGATCTACGATAAAGTGCTGAAACCAGCGACATAATCGAGTTCCTTTTTCAACCCGAGTAGCGCCGCTAAACTCCGCATCCTATCGCGGGCCGCATCTCGTTGCGCCTCGATACGCTGCCTTCGGCAGCTACTCGGCGTGACAAACGCTGCGCCTCGATACGCTGCCTTCGGCAGCTACTCGGCGTGACAGAGCAGCGACTCGGCGCGACAGAGCAGCGACTCGTGCCTCGGGGTAGGCAGGCCGCTGCACTTGCACGAAAGGCAGTCCCATCATGCAACGATCTGCCCCGAAGAATCTCCACTGGCCCGGCCTTCTTGCCGCCCTTCGTTCCTGCGAGGGAGCGACCGTCTTTCTACGCACGGGCACGACCAGCGAGCCGGCGGGGGAGATTCGCACGCGCCCCGCGGCCCGCGGCACCGAATTCTGCCTCTACGAGGGAGATTCGCCGGTTCCGCGCGTTGCGCTTATCGAGCGACTCGAACATTTAGCGTCGCATCCCGACCGACGTTTCGCCGCCGCCGCCCGCATTCACGTCAATGGAAGCTTCGAACTCGTCGAACGTGCGATCGACGATTCGATCGCCGGCGCACTCTGCACGGTTGTCGTTGCGCGGAACTCCGGTGGGCGCTTCGAGCCCTTACGCGGGAAAGCGCCGCATACCACCGGACGCAGTAAACGCATCAAGACCGGGTAGCCTTTATGGTGGACAGGTAACGATCCACGAATCCAGCGCGGGATGTTTGAGAATCGTCGTATCGCCGAGCGCCGTTGCCGCAGGGCAATACGTCGAAGTAAATTGAGTTGCGGTGGTCACGTCGTCATATTCGACATCGACGATGAATTTATGTTGCGCTCGTAATGGCGCATCGTCGGCGCACCACCCTTGTGCCCAACAGCTTTCGTTGATTGCGAAATCAACGGTCGAAGCCACCGTCGGTAACATTTCGGGCGCATTTTTCAGTCCGACGGCGAGCCCGTTGGAGTGCGCGAACGTCGCCAAATTCGTGAGATAGCTTTCGTCATCTTGAAGAGTCAGTGGAAACCCGGTGTTATTGCTATATCCGTCGACGTTATCGAACTCGACGCCGTCGAATCCCTTCGCACGACAGGTCGCTATTCGTGCATCCATGATCGGAGCGAGAAGGTCGATGCGCCGCACGTCGAGCCACCGTTCGTTCGGGAAACCCACGTACGTATTTCCAAGCACGACCGTCGGAAAACTCGACGCATCCGAGCGCCAATTTTCATAACTCCCCGCATCGACATAGCAAACCGCGCGCCCGCCGGCGGCGTGCAGCGTAGCAATATCGCTCGCCGTTGTTGCCTCCCAATCGATATCTTCGATTGCAGCTCCCGGCGATGGAAGCCCCGCCTGGCTGAGATCGTACTGAAAGCTCGCGCCCGGCGTCGGCGCCCACCACGTTGCACTCGGGCTCGGTGCCGGGGCGGGCATGCCGGATCCGGCGACGCTCCCTCCGGCACCACATGCCGCAAGCAACCCGATCGCCGCGATGAGATATCCCGCGCGGAACGTACGTAAACGCACTATTTCCTCACGGCGCTACCGCGTGAAGGCCGCGAATGATCGGCAAATGTGCGGCCTCCAAGCGTTTTTGCAACGGCTGCATCACTTCGGTTTGAAGAACCGCATAACGTTTCATGGCGTTCCGATAACGCGTCATAAACGTTGCGTCGAAGGTGAGATCGGCGGCGGTCGGCGGGTGCAGCGAAAAGCTGAGCCCGGCCGGCAGATCTTCCCGTAGGGAACCAGCGCGTAGCGCAAAATCTTCGCCGTTGCGATAATTTGCGGTAAATGCGGCGAATACGGCATCGCGTTTCGACATTGCCGCCGATATTGCCGATTGAAGTGAAGCATCATGTGTTGCCGCGCGATCCTTCTCTAGCGATGCTTCCATCGCGTCGAGATCGTTCAAGACGGTGTCGATCGCCGATGTAACGCGCACGTAACCGAGATTGAAACGATACGCGCGTTCGTAATCGGATTGTCGCCATGGCGAGCGCGGATCGGCTCGCAATTTTAGCGTCGTTGTTTCGGTCCGCCCGTCGGCAGTGAGGCGAAGCGTGTAGCTTCCCGGGGGGACCGGCGGCCCCGACTGTACGCGAAATGCGGGCGCGGCACCCTTCCACTGCACGGCCGGTGTCGCGTTGAGATCCCATACATAACGATTGATTCCGATATGATTCGAAATGCGTGCGACGATTTTCTTGCCGATTTTGTGCGTCCCGGCAATTTTTCTCACCAGGTGCCCAGCCGCGTCGTAAATTTGCAGCATCGGCGGGGTAGTCGACATGCGATGTTGATAGAACGAAATCGTCGCTCCGGCCGGCGGATTTTTACCGGAGAATCGCCCGTAGAGCCCCTCCTGATTCGAGTGCATCACCCATCGGTATACGGTGCGCGAGTGGAAAAGCATGAAGCCCGCTCTTTGCGCCGCATGAAGGCGTTCCAGCGGCGTCAGATCGTCGAGGATCCAGATGCCGCGCCCGTGGGTTGCAACGACCAAATCTCGTTCGCGTGGTGCGATTCGCAGATCGCGAAAGCTCGCAACCGGGATATTGTTTCGCAAGCTCTCCCAATTTTGGCCGTTATTGAAACTCACGTACAGGCCCCGCTCGGTTCCAAGGTAGAGGACATGCGGATTGACCGGATCGGGGCGAATCGTCCGCACGAACTCCGTCGGAGGAATTCCGGTGACGATCTTGCGCCACTGCATACCGTAATCGGTCGTGACGAATGCATACGGCGCCTCGTCGCCCGAGCGATGCCGATCGACGACGGCATACGCCGTTCCGGCGTCAAACGGCGAGGGCGCGACCGTTTCTACGCGGCCGAATGGAGCGAGCCCCGGTGGAGTGACGTTCTTCCATGTTTTACCGCCGTCGCGCGTGAGTTGCACGAGCCCGTCATCGGTGCCGACCCAGATCTCTCCCTTTGCTACCGGCGAGCCTTCGATATCGAGAATCGTATCGGAGTATTCAGTTCCGAAGACATCCTTGGTAATCGGTCCGCCCGAAGGAGCTTGGTGCGATTTTATATTCAACGTGAGATCGGGGCTGATCGGCACCCAATGCTCGCCGCGATCCGTGCTCTGGAATACGACGTTGCCGCCATACCACAATATTTGCGGATTCCAAGGTGCGAAAGCGATCGGCGAATCCCAATTGAAGCGATATTTTGCCAGTCGCAAATCAAAACGCGCAGCCGAAGTGGCGTTATAAGGGCCCACGTAGCGAAAATCTTCGTCTTTCCAATCGTAACGCAGCAGATAGCCGTCTTCGGAGTCGGCGAAGACGTAGCGCGCATTCGAGGGGTCGGGGACCGCCCACATGCCGTCCCCACCAACCGTTACGCGCCAATCGCGTCCGGTAATTCCATCGTAGGAGCGAGAATTTGAGGGTCCGCAAAATGCTTCGTTATCTTGCAACGCCGCACAGACCATAAACGGCCGTGCGGAGGAGAGACCGACATGGTAAACTTGTTCGATCGGCAAATTTCGCGAGAACGAAAAGTGCTTGCCGCGGTCGAGGGTGAGCGCAAAGCCACCGTCATCGCCGATGATGAAACGCTTGCCGTCGTTCGGATCGATCCAAATTGCGTGGGCGTCGGCATGGACGCCGCGACCGAAACGTTTGAAGTTCTTTCCACCGTCGGTGCTCAACGCGAGATTCATCGAGAGCGTGTATACGCGATTTTCATTTTTCGGATCGACTGCAAGGTGCGTGAAATAGAACGGGCGCTGATCGATAAGCGTCCCGGAAAAGAGTTTCACCCAGTGCCGGCCGGCATCATCCGATCTCCATAGTTCGCCGTCACGCGATTGACTCAAGGCGTAGATTCGGTTCGGGTTGCTTGGCGCAATAGCCAGGCCAATGCGTCCGGTAAGTCCGGTCGGAAACCCGTTGCCCTCGATCCGCCTCCAACTCTCCCCGCCATCGACGGATTTAAAGAGGCCGCCGCGAGCACCGCCGCTCGAAAACGTCCACGGCTTGCGGCGGAACTCCCACATGCCGGCGTAGAGAATTCGCGGATCGCTCGGGTCCATCGCAAGGTCGCTCGCGCCGCTATCCGGGGCGAGATAGAGCGTCTTCTTCCACGTCTTCCCGCCGTCGGTCGTCACATAGACGCCGCGGTGCACGCTATTGCGATAGACATCGCCGAGCACGGCGACGACGACATGATTGCTATCGCTCGGGTCGACAACGATGGTCGCGATATGTCCGCTCTTGCGAAGGCCGACGTTCTTCCATGTTTTTCCGCCATCGGTGCTCTTATAAATTCCGTCGCCGCGGATAACGTCGTTGCGAGGATTGCTCTCGCCGGTTCCCACCCAAACGATCTTGGCGTTGCGCGGGTCGATGGCGATTGCGCCGATGGAAGCGACCGGCTCTTTTGCAAAAACATCGCGCCAGGTCGCCCCACCGTTTACGCTCTTCCACACGCCGCCGCCGGCGGTGCCGATATAGTACAGGTTCGGGTGCCGGGCGCTCCCGGCGACCGCCGGCACGCGCCCACCGGCGATCGCCGGACCGATCGATCGGAAGTGCATCGCTGCATACGGGGGCTGCGCGCCATGCGCGATTCCCGGAGAGCAGAGTGCGACGAGCGCACCGAACAGCGGCATAAATCGTTTCACGGACAATCCTCCAAGCGGAGAGATTATGGAACGATCCGCTATTTCCCGGTCGCTAGACCGTTGAGGATCGCTTGGTTCTGGGCCGCGCTCGCGTCGTTCACGGTCCACAGCATCATGCCGCCGTAGCCGTTATTTCGTACCCATGCGGCGAGCGCTTCGAGCGTACTGGTGGGAGCGAGCGGTACGTCGCCGTCGATATCGCTGCCGAGCATGAGCTGTGTCGCCGGAAAGAGCAGCGCATAGGTCGCGAGGTCGCTCTGCGCTGCGGCGTACTGGTAGCTCATAACATTTACCCACGATATCGCGCTCGCGACACCGGGGGCAGCAAGAACGGTACCGTCGCCGAAGTTGGTCGGCGTGTCGAACGCGGCAAGAGTAACGATGGCGCCCGTCATGCCGTCGGCGTCGAACGCTGCGCGAGTAGCTGGAATAAGCGTCGATAACGTCGCAACCCGTTGCGACTGCGTTCCCGATTCATCGTCAAAATCAACACCGTCAAAACCATATTGTTTGATAACGGCGAGGAGGCTCGTCTCAAAATCTTTGGTGTCGCCGTCGAAAACGAACGCCGTTGCGGGGCTCCCTCCGCCAAGCGATAGCAGCACTTTTATCCCGCGTTGATGGAGCGCGGCGATCGCTGCTGCGGTTAAATATCCCGGGGAGTTGCCGTCGGGGAGTACGCTATGTCCGGAAACAAAATCGAAGGCGTAGATCAGGGTCGTGACGCCTTGTGGCACCGAACTCCACGGAGTTTGCTCCCAGTCATCCCAATATCCGACGTACTGCGGAGCCGCACCGCTCGAAGCTACCGGCGAGGGTGCAACGCTCGGGAGCGCACTCGTTACGGTTCCGCCTCCGCCGCAACCCGAAAGCAAGATCGCCACAGCGAGCGCAGCGACTTTTCGGCAGAACCCTGCACCCGTATGCATCGCTAGCTAAAGAGTCGCTCGATATCGGCTGCGTCGAGCGGCAACGGAGCACTCGATGCATCGGCAAATTGGCTGGCGGCAAGTTCGCCTTTGCGCGCTTGCAATTCAAGAATTCGCTCCTCAACGCTGCCTTCAGCGATGAGCTTGTAAACGAAGACGTGCTGTTCCTGACCGATACGGTGGGCGCGGTCGGTCGCCTGGCGCTCTACGGCCGGGTTCCACCACGGATCGTAGTGAATGACGGTATCGGCGGCAGTTAAGTTGAGCCCCGTACCACCGGCCTTGAGGCTGATCAGGAAGAGCGGCACTTCACGATTTTGGAAACGTTTGACCGGGGTTTCGCGGTCGCGCGTCGCGCCGCGAATTTCGACGAATTGCATGTCGCGTTTCGCCAACTCGGGTTTGATCAAATCGAGCATCGATGTGAATTGGGAGAAAAGCAATATCCGTCGCCCGTCGGCGATGAGGCTTTCAAGCATTTCGAGCAACGCGTCGAGTTTTTGCGATTCCTTGACGCTATGAGCCGCATCGAGGTCGAGCAACCGTGGGTCGCAACAGACCTGTCGAAGTTTTAATAGCGCGTCGAGCACCACGATTCGGCTGCGCGCGAGGCCACGTTTCGCGACTTCATCCCGCACGCGCTTGTGCATGGCCAAGCGAATGGTTTCGTAAAGGTCGCGTTGAGCTCCGCCAAGCTCGACGCGGTGGACGATCTCGGTTTTCTCAGGAAGATCCCGCGCAACATCTTCTTTCGTGCGTCGCACGAGAAACGGGTGCAATCGCTTTCCTAATGCGTTACGCCGTAACACGTCGCCACGTTTTTCAATCGGCGTTCTAAAAAAGCGCGCAAAAGAGCTCCGCGTTCCTAATAGGCCGGGCAACGCGAAGGCGTAGATCGACCACAGTTCCTCTAAATTATTTTCAATCGGCGTGCCGGTCATCGCTATCCGCTGCTCGGCATGAAGCTTCGTCGCAGAGATTGCCGCCTTAGCACGAGGGTTCTTAATTGCCTGCGCTTCGTCGAGCACGGCGATCGACCACTCGCGTGCGTGAAGCTCCTCAGCATCGCGAACTAATAATGCGTACGTGCTTAAAACGATATCGACATTCGGAATTTCGCCGAAAAAACGGGCGCGATCGGGGCCGCTTAACGTGAGCACGCGTAATTCCGGAGTAAAACGTGCGATCTCGGCGCGCCAATTGGGGACGACGCTCGTCGGGGCGACGATGAGCACCGGCTTCTTCAGCCGGCCCGCGGCCTTTTCCATCGCTACGTGGGCGAGCAACTGTACCGTCTTCCCGAGGCCCATATCGTCGGCGAGGACGCCGCCGAACCCGTGCGCTCGCAAGAGTTGCATCCAAACAACGCCTTCACGTTGGTACGGCCGCAATTCAGCATGAAAGTTCGTCGGCAGCACCGGTGGGCGTGCGGCAAGATTTTTTAACCCGTCGATAAAAGCGCCGAAGGCTTCGGTAACCGCGCCGCGCCGAAGCACCGTCCCATCGATCTCTGCAAGTGAGATCGCACGCGCGGCGGGGAGGGCTATGCGCTCGCCTTCAACTAACGCGTGCTCGCCGTCAAAGAGATCGACGAGCGTTGCCAATACGCGGGCAACGCGCGCCGGCGGAAGTGCGACGTACGCACCGCTCGGCAGGCGGCCGAATATCGGTTCGCTCCGCGCGCCGATGGCAACGAGATCGTCGGTGGAAGATATCCCGTTCGCCGCGAGCGCCTCGACGATCACCGGCAAGAGGGGAATGCGTTCGCCGTCGACTTCGATTCCAAGATCGACTTCGAACCACCCGGTGCGGTGCGGATCGGGTTCGATATCGGCTTCCCAGTCTTCGGAGAACTCGACGATCTCGTGCGGAAACTCCGCATCGATCTCCACGTTCCAGCCTTCACCGCGCAATAGCGGTGCGGTAAATCCGAGAAATCGCGCCCACGCGTAGGCGCTTTCCTCGACGCCGAGTCGGAAAATTGCTCGCCGCTCCTCGTTATCGAAGTCGAACGAGCGCGGAACCGGTAAGAAGCCAAGTGCTTGCAAGCGCTCCTGCGCGCGCTCCTCGAACGCACGTTGCCGCGGCCAGAGCGCCGCGCCTTCGCCTTCGGCGACGCGGAATTCCGCTTCGCCGCTCTCGGGTGAAATGCGATATTCTCCGTAGTTGAAGGCCAGCTCGGCCGTCGTTGCCGCCCGTCCGTGCCCGAGATGCAGAACCGGCGTGGGGTCGCGCTCGATCACGCGAACGTCGAGCCGGGCCTGCGGGCCATCGATGCCGGTCGCCGAAAATACACGCCGCAACGCGACTTGGACGCGTTTTGCATGCTCGGCCGTCATCGCCGGCGCCCCGGCGAGGACCGCAGCGAGATCCGGCGCGAGATCGCTCTGCGCACGCCCTGCGGCGTTGAGATCGGGGTCGACATACCAGAGCGGCATGGCGCCGATAAGCACGCTACCGGGGCGACCGGCGAGGTGCGGCCGCTGTCGCTCGTCATCATCGATTCGCCACGCGATCCGAGCGTCGACGACATCCTCGCGCCGAATCACTTTATTGTCGAGGCTCTGCCAGTGCACGCGTTCGCTCTCCAGCAGCAACTCGAGCAGCGTGCCCAAAATCGTCGGAGAGAGCGCATTCATCCCGCCGAGCAAGCCGCTCGCCCCAACGAGCCGACCGATCGTGCGATCGAGCGGCTGCAAATGCTTCGCGCTCCCCGCTGCGAGGTGTTGAAGTTCGTATCGACGGGCGCCGCCCAGAGCACCACTCCGGAGCATGGGCACGACAAACGCTTGAAGCGAGAACGACGGAACGAAGAAACGCTCCTCGATTGAAACCACGTATCGAACGTGCTCTCGCTGCAATTCGCGGCGTTTACTTGCCGTTACCGCGTTTACGTTTTCGATCCAGCTTTCAACGGCACCGTCGGCGGCATCGCGTTTGCGTCCGGTCGATCGGGCTGCGATCGCCGCGAGGGCGACCGCCGCCGCGTGCTTACAATTGCTCCCCATCGGGCAGGAGCAGCGACCGAGCAACCTCGTGCTACCGTTGGCGCCGACCGCGCGCACGTGAACCGAGTAGGGCTGCTGCTGAGTTCCAATAACGCGAGCGTCGATCGCCTCGGCACCGATCTCCAGCTGCAACACCCGGCGACGCTCGAAATAATCGCGTCCCCGCGTGAGTGTGGGCGCGTCGAATGATGCTTGAAGTACGGCGAGGTCGAGATGCATAAGGGCGACCTCTCTACTTGGCGTTCGGTGCTACGATTTCCTTCCGTCGAGCAATGTCGCAGCGGCGCGCAATCCTTCACGTAAAGCATCCGGCGACGGCGGGCAACCACGCACGAAAATCGAGGCCTCAAGTTCTCGCCCTGCCCCCGGCCCGGCACTTCCCGCTTCGCACCACACGCCGTCGCCGCTCGCACAGTCGCCGACTGCGACAACGACGAACGGCTCCGAAACGGCCTCGACCGTCAGCTGCGCTGCATGGCGCATCGCATCGCTCATTGGCCCGGTCACGGTGATAACGTCGGCGTGTCGAGGCGAGGCAACGATTCCCCAGCCTTCCTGTGAAACATCGTATTGCGGAGCCGCGAGGGCGTTCATCTCTAACTCACAGCCGTTACAACTGCCGCAGACGAGGTGGCGAATTCCGAGTGAGTGCGCGAATTTTCCCTGTGACATCGCTAACGATCCACGCAGGAGTAGCAGAGGTTAAAACTTTTATTGACCAGCGGAAAATCCGGCACGATATTTCCTTCCATCGCGCGCGTCACCAGCGGCCAATTACGATAGGCCGCCGAGATAACGTGTAATCGCTCGATTCGCCCCGTTGCCGAAAGCGCGAGCGAGATGCTTTCGGCTCCGCGCGCCCCCTCGACAACCGTGGTAATGACGCCGGCAGCCACCTCCACCTGTCGCGGTGTCGGGAGCCTGCGCCCCTCCAACTCGCGGAGACCGCGTTCGAGAAAATCAAAGGAGCGTGCGATTTCACGGACGCGCAGCTCGGCGCGCGCATAGACGTCGCCACCGCCGGCCAGTTCTTCAGAGAACGCAAAGCCTCGATACGCTCCGTACGGGGCGATGGCGCGAATATCGCAAGCGATTCCCGAGGCACGGCCGCTCGGCCCAACGGCAGCGAAACGTTGCGCTAACGATCTTTCGACGACTCCCGCACCTTCCAGCCGCCGCAGGAGCGAGCGTTTTGCCAAGAGCGCGTCGCAGAAACGCGCAACGTCGTCACGCAATTCGCGAAGGGTCGTGCGAATGATTTCGGGGTCGGCGAGGATACCGGCCTTGACGCCTCCGGGAACGACGCTATCGAAGAGCAGGCGATGCCCGCTAACAAGATGGTTGAGCTGACAGATACGCTCGCGCAATCCCAATGCCGCCGTCGTTCCCCTGTCGTATCCCGCGCCGGCAGCAATACTGCCGATATCGAAAAGGTGGACGTGCACGCGTTCCATCTCTGCAAGAACGAGACGGGCGAACTCGGTGCCGTCGTCGAGATCGACTCCGGCGAGCTCTTCAATCGCTCGGGCGTACCCCCAGGAGCGAGCGACGCTACAGTTGCCGCAGATCCGTGCGACGCGCGGAGCGAGCGCGAGCGCCTCTTGCCCTTCGAACCACGGTTCGAGCGCGCGATGGGAGTACGAAAGTTGCGCATCTATATGAACGACGCTCTCACCGCCGGTACTTATCGTAAAACGCCCCGGTTCGATAATGCCGGCGTGGACGGGGCCGACGACCACACCGCTTATTCCCTTGCCTTCGGCGACGATCGCTTCAGGAATTGCATCGGACGAGAAATAGAGCGGCCGTTCGTCGGGGCTCGATTGCACGTCGATCCCTTGTAAGGCTTGCATTTCGCGCTCGTGGTAGGAAAAGAACGGGTAACGCCGAGCGAGTGATTCCCATTTTTCACCCTCACCGAGGACGGTTCGCAGCCCTAAAGGACCCGTCTGGGAAAGAAAGATCGTGCGCACGGTGCGCTGCGACGCATAGCAACCTAACGGCAGCGCATTCGAAATCAATTCGTCGACGGCACCACGCAATTCGCCGAGCGCGACAGGACGTTCGCGATAGTTATTAGCCACCAGGAGCCAACATTCGCGAAAGTTCGAGCAGGCGCGCTGCCTGTGGGAAGAACGGAAAGAACGCTAAGGCGAGCGCGCCCGCACCGACACACCAGAGAACGACCGTCGTCATACCGAGGAATGCTCGCGGTGCGACGGGATCGGCCACAGTAGGTGATGGGCCGGCCGCGCTCTCGAGCGCGAACCGCAAAAGTGCGGCAAACCCGAGCAACAAGGCGATTGCCGCGAAGAGGGCGAGCCAATAGTGACCGGCGCTCACCAGTGCAACCATAAAAAGTAACTCGGAGATAAAGAGCCCGCCCGGAGGCATTCCGCCCAAGCCGACGGCTGCAAAAAGGAGCGCTATTCCACCCGGGCCGCGGCGGAGCCCACGTAGATGCCCCATCGACGTCGTTCCATGTTCGTGCTGAACGACACCGACGCTCAGAAACGCGAGCGATTTTACCACCGCGTGATCGAGAAGATGGTAGAGGGCGACGAAGTATCCCAGCGGCGTCGCCAGGCTAAGCGCAATGGCCACGACTCCGGCATGTTCGATCGTAGAATAGGAAAGTAAGCGCTTGATATCGCGTTGTGCGAGCATCAGGGCGGCACCGAGGAACAACGAGAGCGCACCCGCACCCCGCAAGAGCTGCTCGAAAAGCGCCGCAGCATCCGTATGCAACGCCACACTTGCAACGCGCACGAGTGCGTAGAACGCACAGGAGACAAGCAAGCCTGAAAGCATTGCACTGACCGGTGCCGGTGCCTTTGCGTGTGCGTCCGGAAGCCACGCATGCATCGGCACTAGACCGGCCTTTGTAGCGAATCCGACCAACATGAGCAGCAGCCCGGTACGAGCGAGCGGCGAGTTCAATTGCGCGCCATGAAGCGCTAGGACGCTCCACGAAAAGCGGTCGCCGGCAACGATACCGACGTCACCGGCGGCGCGCGCGAGCATAAACGCTCCGATCAACGCAATAGCGATTCCGAAACTACAGAGCATGAGGTATTTCCACGCCGCCTCTAGCGCCGTGCGCCCGCCGAGGTGAGCGACGAGAAACGTTGTCGCCAGCGTCGTCGCCGTGATCCCCGCCCAGAGCCCAACGAAGGTCGTCGCAGTTACGGCGACGAGCATCGCGCTCCAGAAAGCGCCGACGAGCAGAAAAAAGGCCGGCGGTCGCGACCACGGTGCCTGATGTCCCCGCGCGGGCTCCGGGAAGAGCCCACTGGAGAAAAACACCACCAGCGCCATCACCACCGAAAGCAGAGAGGCGAAAATCGCCGAAAGCGCATCGACGTGCGATGCGAGAGCAAAGGTCGCGAGCACCGTTCCGATTGAAAACGCAATCCGTAAGACGATGCGCACGCTGCGCCGACGCGGGATCCCCGCGATACCGAAGGACAGCAGCGGGAAGAGCGTGAGTATCGCAATCACCCGCGTAGCTCCCTCATTTTGCGCACGTCGAGTTCCGGGTTTTCTCGCGCGATCTCACGAGCGATCGCAAGGCCGACCAGCGTTGCAAGCAACGCATCGAACGTATCGGCAAGCTCGGCGCTCATCGGTACGTGTGGAACGAAGACCACGGCGGCGAGCGACACAGTGCTTCCCAATGCCAGCAAGCCGATCGCATTGGCAATTAAACTTCGGTGGGCGATTACGACGGCGATACTCGTTGCCAATGCGAAAAATACCAACCCAACATTATGAATGTCGGTAAAGGCCGGAAGGCGAGCGGCGAGATGGGCGAGCGCCAATGCGACGAGCACGACGGCGAATCGCCCGGCAAGCGAAAACGATGGTCGAAGGTCGTTTCGCAGCCCGCGGTGCTTTTCGAGCCAAAGAATCGACGCGGGCCCGGCGACAAGCTTTACCAATGCGAGCACCACGAATACGCCCAACTCTCTGACGTTGCCGGTACCGGGATAAGAGAACGTGAGGGCGATTCCGGTAAAAAGTACATAACCGAACAGAGCGGTCCGTATGCGCGCATCTACCACCAACGCCGCAAGGGCAAAGAAAAACAGTAACGTCACCGTAGCCCTCCCAACGTATCGATTCCTAACGCCGCAACGGCGAGGAGCGTCGCGGCGGTCGCAAGCTGCGGAACATCAAAGACGCGCATCTTCGCTTGGAATGCTTCGACCAACGGCAATGCTGCAACGACAAGAACGGAGGCGAGTACGGGCGAGAGACCGCCCCCCGAAAGGACGTATCCGATCAACACGACCATTGCGGCCTGCCGCAGTTGCGCGCCGTACTGCCACGCGGCAAAAACGGGGCCGGCATATTCGAGCAACATTCCCTCGTGGACCATCGTCAATTCGTAATGGGTCTCCTGATTGTCGACGGGAATGCGCGCGCTCTCGAAGAGAAGCACGATAAAGAGCGCGGAGCCGGCGAGCAATGCCGACGCCGGCACGGTGCGCGCGGCGAGCAACGCGAGAAGAAACGGCGCCTCGATAATCGCTGCAAAGGCGATCTCTCTTCCAACGGCCATCGCTGAAAACGACGACTCCGTATCGAGGGCGGCAAGCACGGTCGCCGCTCGACCGAGCGCGAAAAAAAATACGATCGCCACGGCGTCGAAGGGCGCACTGCGCCAACCTGCTTTGAAGAGAACCGGGAGCAAGAAAAGAATCGCAACCGATGCCCCCAATGCAAATCCGGCTGCCGCAAAACCGAGCGCGCTGTCGTGCCGACCGGCGCGAGCGCGCTTGCGAAGAGCTTTTCCCAACTCTCGATACGGCTGCAGGATCGACGGACCGGGCCGCCCGCGCAGACGCGCGCGAAGTTGAGCGAGCGCGCCTTGAAGCAGCGGCGCCAACACAAGAATTTCAAGCACCTGGCCGATCGTCATCGTCCGAGTACCAAAACAAGAACGATCGCCGCGGCGGCATAAGCGATGTAGGCTCGCATTCGTCCCGATTGCACGATGCGAAGACGCCGCGCCTGGCGTTGGGCGAAAGCGGCTATCGACCGGGCAGCTTCGTTCGTCAGGTCTCTCGTACTTACCGCATATCGTACGTGCGTCGGAAAATCGCTCGTTGCCTCAGGGAAGAACGAGCGTCGGCGTTCGGGGAAGAGCGCAAAAGCGAAGATACGACGTAAGGGTTTGGTCAGCGCGGTAGCACTATAGGGCGCGCGCGCCGGAAGTTCCGATCCGCAGGCCCAGACGGCATCGGTTTTCTTCGCAGTTCGCACGCCATACCACCAAAAAACGATCGCTCCGACGGCGGGAAGCGCGGCGAACGTCGCGAGATGCGCGACTCCGGTAAACGTTCCGGGCAGCGTCGTCGGCGACGTACCAAGCGTTCCGGCCGCGATGACGAGCAGAGCGTTGAGTACGGGGAGTGGGAATATGCCGAGCGCAAGCACCAGCGCGGCGAGAAGCGCCAACGAAAGAACCCCTGCGTCGAAGCGTTCGGGGTTCTCGCGCTCGCGCGAGCTCGGCGCCCCGGCAAACGCGAGGCCGAAGAGCTTCAAAAATGCGGCCGCCGCGAGCCCCCCGCCGAGGAGCAATGCGAGGAGCCCGAAAACGCCGATGACTGCGAGTTCCGGATTGCCCGAGAACGTCGCGCCGATAAACCCATGCAAGACGAGCCATTCGGAGACGAACGCGTTGCTTGGAGGTAACGCTGCTGCGGCCAGGCAGCCGACAAGGATCCATGGAGCGCTACGCTTGAGCGCCTCGCTTCCCAGCCCGCGTAGGCGATCGAGATCGGTGACGTGGTGCATTCGCTCGACGATGGTTCCCGATGCCAAAAACAGGAGCGTCTTGAGTGCGGTATGATTGAGCGCGTGAAAGAGCATCGCTAAAAATGCGAGCGTTGCAAGCGCCGGGAAGCCCAACGCGGATGCGCAGATTGCAAGGCCGAGTGCGGAGAGCATGACGCCGACGTGTTCGATCGAACTGTAGGCGAGCAGACGTTTAAGCTCGCTTTCGGCAGCGGCGGCGAGACCGCCGACGATCGCACCGGCGAGCCCCGAGAGCAGTAACAACACGCCTAAGAACGAACCGACCGGTGCGACGAGAAGAAAGCAACAGAGGGCGAGCGCATAGAGAGCGATCTCGAGCATAACGCCGGAGAGCAACGCCGATGCGTTTGCCGGCGCCGCCGGGTGCGCTCGCGGTAGCCAGAATTGCAGCGGTACGAGCCCTGCTTTCGAACCAAAGCCGATTGCGATTGCGACGATCGCGCTCGCGCGCATTGCCGGCGAGAGCGAAGCGGCAGCAGCGGCGATCGCCGAAAA